>RGEC01000140.1 GCA_009918425.1 Bacteroidota bacterium | reverse complement strand
GGGGCTACAACCCCAAAAGTCCCGGCTCGCTTCGCTGGCCGTGATTTTTGGCGGATTACCTACGGTGATCCAAATGTCTTACGGAGGGGCTACAACCCCAAAAGTCCCGGCTCGCTTCGCTCACCCGTGATTTTTTTATGCCCACAACCTCAAAGCGGGGCTTTGGTTGCGGGCATAAAAAAATCCCGCACTCTCGTGCGGGACTTTTGGGGTTGTGCCCAAGACTGGATTCGAACCAGCACGCCGTTTCCAGCGCTACCACCTCAAGGTAGTGCGTCTACCAATTTCGCCACCTGGGCTTTTGAAAGAAATTAGTGCCCAGAACAGGACTCGAACCTGCACACCTCGCGGCGCCGCCACCTGAAGACGGTGCGTCTACCAATTTCGCCATCTGGGCATTCAAGGCCATTTTTAATGACACTAAATTTCTTTCAATCGTTTTTAGAACGGGGGTGCAAATATAGTGAATTTGGATGAATTTTCAAAGAGAAATCGGAGCCTACAGGCGTTTGCCCGGCATCAGCCACTTCCAAATTCCAAACCCCACCACAGGAAGAATGGCGCCGGCCAGAAACACTATCTGTTCCACCCTTACATTGTCGGGAATGTGAAACAAAAGCGCTACCAGCGCCCCGCTCACCGCCCCGCCCAAATGCCCTTCATGAGATATGCCGGCCTCTGCCGCCCTCGGCAACTGTGATAATACCATCGATATCCAGCAGATGATAATGGCAAACAGCCAGCCCGGAATGAACACAGGTATAAAAAATAAGGCAAGCCGGGCGTCAGGTAGCATCCACACAAAAGCAAATACCACCCCGAATAAACCTCCGGAGGCCCCCAAGGCGCTGTAATTCAGGTTGTTTCGGTGGGTCACCATGGTGAATAGGTTGCCGCCAACAATGGAAATAATATAGATCACCGCAAAACCCAATCTGCCGTATAGCATTTCTACCGTAGGCCCAAAGTAATACAGCGTCAACATATTAAACAGCAAATGGAAAAAACTGTGATGGGCGAATCCGGATGCTATAAGCCGGTCGTATTCCCTGTCGCGCGCCACCGAACGGTACACAAATAGCATCCTCTCCAGCAAGGTTTGATTGCTTTGCAGGATTAACCACAAAATCACATTGGCTGCAATAATGGCCAGTGTAAGTCCGGGTTGCAGTCCAAGAATACTCATTGCTTCACAACCCTCCCTTTGCCCAACTCTTTTTTGCCCAGCTTCACCAGCGGATCCCGGTAATAAACAATATTTCCTGTGCCATAAACGGTGGCTTCCAGTATGTTTTTCGGGTTCACCCGCACATCCCTGGCCGCATAATGGTATACATAAGCATCATCAGAGCGCAGATGGCTCGCATCAAAACTGCTTCCGTTTTCGCAGCCCCAGGCAAATATGGTACCCTGACCTGCCATTTCCACATGCCCTGCATTTAACCCGTTTCCATATAAATTGCCACAGTGCAAAAGCAGTTTCTGGTTTTCTACACTATTCATAAGTACATCCACCCTGTCTGTAAATACCGTATCCAAAAAAGTTACCGCGGCAGCCCCCTGTATATCCAGTGCATTTATTTTATGAATGTTTAGGGTACAGATGGGCTGCACTTTAAAACTTCTTACCCAGTTAAAGTTGTTCTTATCTTCAATCACACAATAATCATCAATCCATTCCAGCGATATTTTATCCATTAGGTTGCTGCCATAATATATCTTTATTTGCTCCGGTTTGGAGGTATCAGAAGTAATATATAACCTGAATTTTTGCCCAACCCGCAATTTCAGGCAAGGTCTGTCTAGCAAACGGGTGGCGCTATCTTCGCTGCCGTAAGATTTTAGGTAATCGGGCTTTTTTTGGCAGTTTTGCAAACCCAGACTATAAATAAATATGAGAAGAATGATAAAGCGGCCCAACTTTTGAAGTTTATTTTGCATGACAAATTTCCGAAAGGTGAAGCACATTTTAGCCAATTTCTCAAAATTAATTGTACTTATGCTGTCCACGTTGCCCATGGCAACTTTTGCGCAGGATGATGATGAGTCGCTGAGCGAACTGGCCCAGGCCCAGCAGGCTATGCGCAGAAAAGAATTTCTGAAAGCAGAACATATCTGCTTGCGTATGCTTGTGCAACATCCCTCCGACAACGATATCAGGCATCTGCTGTCGCACGCGCTCATTTTTCAGTCGCGGTTTTTCGAGGCGGACAGTTTGCTGAAAAAGGTGCTGGAATCAGACACCAACCTTGCCGGAACCTACTGGTATATGGGACTAAGCGCTGAAAGGCAGGCCAAAGACCTAAAAGCGGTGGGTTATTTTAAAAAATATGTTGTCAAAACAGCCAATCCCCTCAATGTGAATGTGAGTGCCTGGCTGCATGCGGCATCGGGCTACCGCCGAATGATGCATAAAGAGGGTATCACTACCGCACAGCTCGATGAAATGGTATACCTGTATAACCAATATCTTGAGGCTGCGCCCACAGATGCTTATGCCGACAATGTGCGAGCGTTTGTTGATCTAGTAAAACCCCGAAAACCGGCTCCCGGCCAAAAACTGATTTGGGACGAAAAAGGGGAATAACCTCCGGCATTTGTACCTTTGCCAACATGCAGCCGCTGAACAAGAACAAAATCATCAACGACCCTGTGTATGGTTTTATGACCGTGCCCTCAGCGCTGGTGCACGATGTGATTCAGCATCCCTATTTCCAGCGTTTGCGCCGCATCAGGCAGTTGGGGCTCAGCGAAGTGGTGTACCCCGGTGCCACACACACGCGGTTTCACCATGCCCTTGGCGCACTGAATCTTATGGTGAGGGCCATTGAAACCCTTCGTTCCAAAGGTGTCCATATTTCGAATGAAGAAGCCGAAGCCGCCTGGCTGGGCATTTTGCTGCACGATGTGGGACACGGCCCGTATAGCCACACCCTGGAACACACACTTATTGAAGGCGTGAGCCATGAGTATATTTCCACCCTCATCATGCACCGCCTCAATAAAGAATTCGGCGGTAAACTGGAGCTGGCCATACGCATATTCAAAGGTGATTATCCCCTGAAACCTTTTTTGTCTCAGCTGATTTCAGGCCAGCTGGATATGGACAGGCTCGATTACCTTCAGCGTGATAGTTTTTATACCGGGGTAAGCGAAGGCGTTGTGGGCGGTGACCGCCTTATCAACATGCTGAACGTGAAGGACGGCAATCTGGTGGTGGAAGAAAAAGGCATTTATTCGGTCGAAAAATTTATTGTGGCCCGACGGCTCATGTACTGGCAAGTATATCTGCATAAAACTGCCATAGCTGCCGATGAACTGCTCATCGCTATTCTGCAACGCGCCCGTCATGTGGCATCCAACATGGCATCGCTGGGCAGCTACCATCCGCTCATTCATTTTCTGGGCAAAACCATTTCAGCCGAAAAATTCAATGAAGAGTCGCTTGATTTGTTTGTACTGCTGGATGATCACGACATTATGACCGCCGTAAAAGCATGGCAATTTCACGAAGACCGGGTTTTGGCAACCCTCTCACAGGCTATGCTGAATCGCAATTTGCCTAAAATATTTATTCAGGACACACCCGTATCTGATGAACTCAGTGCAGAATGCCTGAAAAAAACCCAACAGCGGTTTGCTTTTATGCAACAAAGCGAAGCCGGATATTTTGTTCGCAAAGGATTGCTCGAAAACCTTGCCTACAAGCCTCAAAAAGGCGGTATTCATATCCTCAAAAAAGATGGAACCGTGTGCGATGCCGCGGAAGCCTCTGATAACCACAACCTGCATTCCTTAAGCGAGGCTGTTACCAAACATTTTATAACCTACTGGCCCTGATGCAAAAAGTGGCTCCCAAAAAACAGCTGGGTCAGCATTTTCTTACCGATCCGGCCATTGCCCTCAAAATAGCATCTTCCATACCGCAGGGTAGCTGGGACAGGGTGGTGGAGGTGGGTCCGGGTATGGGTATTCTCACGAAGCCCTTGCTGGAAGTGCATGAAAATGCGCTTCACTGTGTGGAAATAGATACCGAAAGCGTTCAATGGCTTGAAAAACAAAACTGGGCTAAATCTTTGAATATTATTCGGGGTGATTTTCTCGCTATCCCTGAAAATGATTTATTCGGTGCAGGTAATGTGGCTGTAATTGGCAATTACCCTTATAACATCTCTACCCAGATTGCCTTCCGGGTTTTGGAAGCCAAAAACCCCGTGAAGTTTTTTGGAGGAATGTTTCAGCGTGAGGTGGCACGCCGTTTTTGTGCAGAACACGGAAATAAAGAGTATGGGGTTACCAGCGTGTTGCTGCAGGCTTTTTATGATTGTAAATACTTATTTACGGTTAACGAGGGTAGTTTTAATCCGCCTCCTGCGGTTAAAAGCGGTGTGATGGCTTGTGTGCGCAAGGAAAAGCTGCCGGAATGCAGCTACAAAAGTCTTGCGCTGGTTGTGAAAACCGCCTTTAATCAGCGCAGAAAAACCTTATCCAATGCGTTGAAACCGCTTACTTCCTCAAAACCTGCGTTTGAGTTGCCTGAAGAATTAAAAGGGAAAAGGGCAGAGCAATTGCCCGTAGAGACTTTTATCATGCTGGCAGCGCAGTGGGATTCGCTGAGCATATAATTTCGGCAGTATTTTTGCCGTTGTAACATAAACACACCAATGTTTCGTCTTATTGCCGCATTCCTTTTTCTGTGCCTGAGCCGTGTATCGGCACAGGATGTAGTGCCCGACAGGCAGGCATGGGATTTTGGGGATGTAATGTTCTGGAAAAACGATACAGCGCGTTTTAAAGTAAGAAACGCTACCGAAAAGGATTTTGTGTTTTTACCCACCTATTACAAAGAAAACGTAGCAGTTTATTTTAGCAGCAGGCTTGTAGAGCCGGGTAAAACAGTGGAAATATCCATGGTTTATTACACTACCCGCAAAGGTAAATTTCAGCTGGATATACCGCTTTATATCAGCAGCCGAGCCGAGCCACTGGTATTTAAGCTCAAAGGAAATATCAAAGGATTTGATCCTGCGGCCCAGTTGCGCTGTCCGGTTGTGAATCCCACAAGTGCGGATGAAAACAGGCAGCAAAAAATGGTGCATGTGGAAATTCGCAA
Source organism: Bacteroidota bacterium (assembly GCA_009918425.1). Classification (GTDB taxonomy): domain Bacteria; phylum Bacteroidota; class Bacteroidia; order NS11-12g; family UBA955; genus RGEC01. The sequence goes on along the minus strand of RGEC01000140.1, from coordinate 709 downwards.
CCGCGTTACCGATGAACGCATAAAACCCGATGAGTTTTCGGTAAAAGAAAATAGCGGTAAGCGGGTGCGGCTGGAACCCCACAGCGAAGGCTTCCGAATGGCTGTTGCCCCGGGTAATTATCGGGTTTCCTGCACCAAAGCGGGATTTGATGACTATCTGGCGCTGATTACCCTTGAGCCTTACCAAAGTAAATTTATCATTTATATGGATCCAAAACCTACGGAGGATCCTGTTGTTACGGAAAATGACGCCGGCAGCGGGAGAGACGCCGCTTCTTCCGATCTTATGCTCATGGATACCATTGAAAGCGAGGAGCATATTCATCCTGATGAAGGCTTGCTGGAAAGCAATCTATACAAAATAAACAACCTGGTTTTTATTGTGGATGCCAGTATGAGCATGAAGCGGGAAGGCAAAATGGAAACCTTGAAATCTACCATGGCCATTTTGGTTTCGGCCCTTCGCAGTGATGACCGGCTTGGGGTTATCGGTTTCAGCAATCAGGCCAAGGTGATTCATCCGCATGGTCCTGTTGACAATAAAGACAGTATATATAACCGTATAAACCGCCTAAAAACCGAGGGCGGAACCAATGGTGGGGCAGCACTTCAGCTGGCATACCAACAGGCAAAACAGCATTTTCAGGCCGATGGCAACAACCAGATTGTGATTGTGACAGATGGCGTGTTTACAACCGGAGGCATGAGC
>RGEC01000139.1 GCA_009918425.1 Bacteroidota bacterium | reverse complement strand
GCAATAAATGGTGGCTTCTGTAGGACCGTACACATTATCAAATCTGGCGTTAGGCACACATGTCATCCATTTGATTAATAAATCCTTTTTTAGGGCCTCACCACAAAACTGTGAAATCCGCAATTCCGGTAGGTGAATATCTTCCAGATAGGGAAGGAGCAGGCCGATAGACGAGGGAACCATCAAACTAACCGTAATCTGATATTCATCGAGTACATGATAGAGGGCAAGAGTTTTAATCATACCCGCAGGTAAAGTATAGAAGCTTCCTCCACACATAAGCGGTCTGGTAAAACAAACCACAGAAAGATCAAAAGTAAGGTCAAACATCTGCAGGAAGCGGTCGTTTGAATGCACTTCATATCCCAAAGCATCAAATCCGTCCATGAAAGCCTGTAAATTTCCAAAAGTGATAGGAACGCCCTTGGGTTTGCCTGTTGTACCGGATGTAAACAGTATGTAGGCTATTTTTTCTTCGGTAGGGAACGAACAAAAACAATCAGACGCAGGTAATTCAGAGCTATTAATGAATTCTATTTCAGAAAATTGTTTTTTCAGGTTATCGATCTCTTCATCTTCTTCTGCATAAAAAACAGTTCCTATTTCTGCTGATAATAAAATCTCTTCAATTCGGGTAACAGGGTAGTGGGAAGGAAACGGAACATAGGCCTTACCGGTGAGCCACGCTGCAAGGATAGTGGCATAGGTTTGAGGATTGTTTTGAACAACAATCCCAATATTCATGCTGCCGGTTCGCTGAATTTTGCCTTGCACGGAACCTGTAAATTCAGCCAATTGCTTATAAGTGTAATACTTGTCTTCTATGTTGCAGGCAATACTATCATCGCCCTGTTGTAACTGCTTGAAAATTGAATGCAGAAACGAAACACTCATTGATCAAGCATTTTACGCACCTGCTCATTCGTTTTTCTTGGATCTGCTTTGCCTTTGCTGGCTTTCATAACTTCGCCTACAAACAATCCCAGCAAGCCGGTTTTGCCATTTTTGTATTCCTGAACCTTCTCTGGGAACTTCGACAATACTTCGGCTATGAGGGTTTCAATAGTGTCGGTATCGGCGTCCTGTGCCAGATTTAGTTTTTCTATTAGTGATGAAGCGGATACCCCGATATTTTCAATCATGGCAGGAAACAAGTGCTGTGCTGCAGCACTATGAGAAATGATATTTTTATCAATAACATCAATGATTTCAGCAATTTTTTCGGGTTGTAGCGGAAACGATTCCATTCCCATTGCATTCTCATTCAGATAACCTTTGATAGATACGTTTACCCAGTTAGCGGCAGCCTTATAATTTGATGTGCATTGAATAAGGCGATTAAAATATAGAGCTGTAGTTTTGTCGTCTGTCAAAACCGATGCATCATATTCAGATAGCCCTAATTCATTATGAAAGCGGTTAAAAAGTGTTTCCGGCAATTCAGGCATGCTGTGCCTCACTGCTTCAATATCTTTGTCCTGTAGTGTTAACGGGGGTAAATCAGGTTCGGGAAAATAGCGGTAATCATTCACCAGCTCTTTCCTTCGCATGCTGAAAGTATTTCCATTCAAGCCGTTAAATCCACGTGTTTCACCTACTACAGTTCCCCCACTGTTAAGCAATTCCGTCTGCCGTTTAATTTCGAAATCAATGGCTCGCTTCACATTGCTTATGGAGTTCATGTTTTTTACTTCCACCTTGGTTCCAAATGCAGATGAACCTTTGGGACGTATAGAGATATTCGCATCGCATCGCAAACTGCCTTCTTCCATATTACCGTCGCAGATATCAAGGTAGCGAACCAAACGGCGTATTTCAGTAACAAAGGCATAAGCCTCATCACCTGTGCGGATATCCGGTTCTGTAACTACCTCTATGAGCGGAGTTCCGGCGCGGTTGTAATCAATCAGCGAGTCCGTAAGGTCCTGGTCGTGCATGCTCTTGCCTGTATCTTCCTCCATATGAATGCGGATGAGGCGTATTTTTTTGGGTTCGCCGGTTTTTGGTTTTATATTAACGAAACCTCCTGTACACAGAGGGGTGTCAAACTGCGTTATCTGATATCCCTTGGGCAAATCGGCATAAAAATAATTTTTGCGCGAATACCTATTGATACGGGTAATTCCACATTGAAGTGCCAGCCCCATTTTTATGGCCATTTCTATGGCTTGTTTATTGTGTCGGGGAAGTGTCCCGGGATGTGCAAGGCTAATAGGGCTGACCTGCGTATTGGGCATTTGTCCATAAGCGGTGCTGTCTGAAGAAAATGCTTTACTGCCTGTAAGCATCTGTACATGTATTTCCCAAAAAGAAAAGCCCCGTTTCCGGGGCTCTCTGGAGCGAGAAACGAGACTCGAACTCGCGACCCTCACCTTGGCAAGGTGATGCTCTACCAACTGAGCTATTCTCGCTTTTACAAAGACCTTTCGATCAATGTGGGTGCAAAATTAACAAATCTGCAGGCTAAAATCAACCCCGATTGATTAATTTTTTAAAAGCAGTCCTATAAGCCGGGTTCTGTATCCAAATTCGTTGCCGAATAAGGACCCTTACCATTTATCTGGGAACTGCTTCACAGCAGACCTCCATCGACCTACCCTCCCTGTCATCACTGCCAAGGCAGCGAACCGGAGCGGGCCGCTCCAGGTACAGGGTTTATTTGGTCTTTCAACCCGTAAGGTTTTTCCCAATCCTGTTTCACAACAAGATGAGTGGGCTCTTACCCCGCTTTTTCACCCTTACCCCGACAAAGCCGGGGCGGTATAGTTTCTGTGACACTTTCTGTCGCAACCCGATTGCCCGTGTTGCGCCTTCCTGTTAGGAAGTACGGCGCCCTGTGTTGCCCGGACTTTCCTCACCGGGTTTCCCCGGCGCGGTAAGGCAGACTGCTGCTGCAAAGTTAAGGTACATTGCATAAAAAAGGCCTCCATCAGGAGGCCTTTCTTATATATTCGTCAAATTAACGCTTTTTCTTTGTTTTTTTGTCAATACCACTGCTGGGCAGTTTGTTGTATTTCTCTTTGCTGTTGCCCACAGGTGAACCAATTCTAACCATTGCACATCGGAATCCAATGGTGCTGGTACTTTGCTTTTCATCCAGGAAGCGGCGAGTGCCGGGAGATGCCCAGTAGGTGCGATCATTCCAGCTTGCTCCTTTGAATACACGGGCCTTGTTGTCTACAAGAGATGAAACTCCATATTCATAAATCATTTCACCTTTATTGTAGTTGTCTTCATCTCTAAATCCTTTGTTATCGGCAACACGGTAGTTGCGGCGATTTGCGTTATCGGACTCGGTAACATCGCGGAATTTAAGACGACCAAGGCTGTCTTTTTCCTCGATAGCACCATACTGATCCATAACCAGAGTTTTGTATACGTTTCCGCGGAATGGCATAAAGGCATCCATGTCTTCCAAAGATAAAGGACGGTAAATATCCATAACCCATTCGCTTACGTTACCTGCCATGTTATACAATCCATAGGCATTAGGCCAGTAGCTGTAAACGGGTGTTGTGATGAAACCGGCATCGTTCAAAGGACCGCCTGCTACACCACCAAAGTCACCTTTGCCACGCATGGCATTCATACGAATTTTTCCGCGATCTGTTTCATTACCATCTTTGATTCTGATGGTGTAGTCGTCCCAAGAGTAGAGTCGTTTCTGGTCAACATTTTCAAACTGGGTGTTTCCAATATTGGCCTGAGCTGCAAATTCCCATTCTGCCTCTGTAGGTAAGCGATAGTCGGGGAGAAGTATACCGTCTTCCATGCTCACTTTGTAACGCTTACGATCTTTTTTCTTCAATTTACTGTAATCTTTGAGGGGCTTTTTACCCTTTTTCAAGAAATCATACTGGCCTGCTAAATATGTTCTGGTGTTAAAATTGTTGTCTCCGGCTGCATCCTGAGCCACGGTAAATTTCATAATACGATCTCGGTCAATAATGTATTCATTTACCCGATCGGTTCTCCACTTGGCAAAATCAGTGGCCTGACTCCAGTTAACACCTACAACAGGATAATCTTTGTAAGCAGGGTGGCGGAAATAGTAATCAACGAATGGTTCATTATATCCAAGTTTGCTCCTCCAACAATTGGAGTCAGGCAGTGCCTGGTTATAAACTTCCGGATAATCCACAAACGTGCGCATTAACCAATAAATGTAACCGCGGTAATCCAGATTGCTCACTTCAGTTTCGTCCATGTAGAAAGAATTTACGGTAACGGTTCTTTCGACGTTGTTATTGTCATACCGTAAATCGTTTTCTGTGGAACCCATTGTGAAAGAACCACCTTCAACTAACACCAGTCCAGGACCAGTTTCCTGACCCTTGTATTTGGGATTGGCAAATCCACCCCATTTGGGACTGTTGTACAATTGACCTGTTGTTCTGCTTTGGTCTTTAGATCCGCATCCTGCAAATATCAAAGGAAGTGCAATTGCGGCTAACCATTGAATTTTTACCCTGAAATTCATTTTCATTTGTTTATGTTTTTAACGCTTTTTAGCGAAAAATATTTCGCAAGTATAGAAATTTTTTTCTTATGTGCCAAATATAAATGGGCTGAAAACGGAAATTTTCAGCCCATTTAAGATGGAATTTGATTGTTTGTTTAAAATTCAGGACATTTTAATGGGCGGAAAGGCTTGCTTCCCGGGGGTACACACCAAATTATACTGGCACTCACTTCATGGCTGGAAGGAATTGCGCTTCTTCCATCACTTACTGTAAAGTCATAGCTATAACCAAACTTAAATTTATCCTTACGGAAACCTATAAGCATCATGATAGCGTCTGCATTTTTATAGTTGCCAAATGTTTGTCTGAACCATAGACCACTAACAAGCGGGCCTTTGCTGGCATAAAAACCTAAATTAAGTTGAGTGAAATTACGCTGTACCATAAACAGTGCGTTAGGGCTGAAAGTAGCTTCATCATCCTGTTTGTATCTGGATTTGGTAAGCGGAATATTGGCACCCGTGTGAACTGTGTAGCGGCGTGGTAAAATCTCATTAGGATTCTGATAAAAACTCCAATTTGGCTCAATAACATTGTGGGCAGCGAGGCCGAAATAAAATTTAGAAGTATACATAATCCATCCTGCATTGAAATTGGGGTAGCCGATGTTTTGAGATGGCACCTGTTCAGCAGTTGGATTTACGAATCCCTGGGTTGGCACAATTTGGTCTGAAAATTTCAGACGGTTAAAATTAATGCTTTTAAACGAATAAGCGCCTTGAAGACCGAAGCGCATAAATAATTTATTGCGATTCAAGGGCAATAAATAAGAATAAACACCGCTAATGGTAGTGGTGGTGAGTAGACCGGATCCGGCAACATCATGAAATACCATGGCTCCCAAACCGCCGCCAATGCTCGAGATATGCTGGTCCCATGAAGCTGCAAACGATCTGAAGGTGCCGGGTAAGCCCGGCCATTGATTTCGGTAATTTACAGAGGCACGCCCTGCGGCTCCGAATGGACAATAGGCAGCCCCTGCGAGTGCAGGATTCGTGTAGACCGGTGCTGCATAGAACTGGGTCAGTTCCGGGTCTTGTGCCTTGATAGTGGCCACTGAAAGCAATGAAGCGGCCATAAAGGAAAGTCGTAAAAATCCTTTTTGCATAGTTTCTGAATGGACAAATTTAGGAGATAAAACGTTTCATTCAACAAAATATTTTTTTTTGATGGTGGAAAAATGACACAAACGTGGAGGCGTTGATACATTATTTTAAGATATTTGCAGTTGATGAGTGTGGTGTATTTACGTAAATTTCAGAAAGTTATCGTTTACTGCCTATTTGGATGCTCATTTTTTTGCTCATCGCTCTTTTCTCAGGGCAT
>RGEC01000138.1 GCA_009918425.1 Bacteroidota bacterium | reverse complement strand
GTCCAGTCCCTGAAAGTCCAGATTTTGGGGTTGCAGCAGTTCTGCAATATCAACGCCCCGCAGCTGAAGGGGCACGCCGGCTGTGAGGGTAAAATTTTGTTGGGGCATATAACCCAGGCGTGTTTGCAGGGTAATGCCGGGCCCTTGCAACTGCAGTTTCAGGTACACATCCACCTGGGGAACCGTCAAATCCTTATTAAGCAAGGTTATGCCAATGCGCTCAGGCTGGGTCTGCAGGGCTGACAACTGCGGCGTATAAGGCGGATACAGCTGCAAATTAGCCTGCACAGGATAGTTCTGGGCAAACAGCATTTTTCCGGCCAACAGGCAGCAAAAAAGACATGACCGCAAAAATATCATCGACATTAACCGACAAAACAAATCGGTTTACACGAGAAAAAAATGAGTATAAAGTACTAATTTTTCAGCCGTAATCTTCTGCTAAATCAATCGTCTCTGAGTTTGTGGATAGGAACGTTTATACGACCGGGATTCGGCTGCTGCTGCCGCGGATCAATTGACATGGCGGGGGGCGGCAGTACGATTTTCTTGTGTTTTTTATTGCTTTTATGGCTAAATACGGCTACCCCGTGGTACCAGGTTGCAATCCAGATGCTGCTGTCTGGGGCAACCACCATTTTATTAATCCCATCAAATTTTCCTTTAATGGGAACCATATAGGTTTCCCAGTCAGCTTCATTGTTTACGATTAAATGAGGCATAAACTGGCTGCCTGCCATCATTCTGCCATCGGGTAGCACCGCAAGTTCATGGGCTGTAAACTGCCACGAACCATTATAATTATAATAGGCAGTCTGCGGAATATTTGTTGTTTTAACCCAACCCGAATCTTTTTTGCAGTACAAATTCAGTCCGCTGAAAGCACTTGCCCAAAGACGACCTTTACCATCCACCGCTGTGCGGTAAAAAGCCATATCCGTAAGCCTGGTTTTGAATTTCAGACGTGGGCTTCCATCATCAGGTAGGCTATACCGGAAAGTTCCGTCACCGGCATGAATATCCACCCATTTTTTCTCGTGAAGAGAAATACCCATAACGCCATTATCAACACCCCGAATGGTGCTGAACACACCATTCTTAAAGTGCATTAAGCCCTGATTTCCGCCCAATAGCAAAGCATTGCCGGGCAAACCACACATTTCCATTGCCTGTAAGGATGAATGCGGTATGCGCAGATATTCCCAATGGTTGGATTTCAGATGATACAATACCAGAATGCCGGGAATGCCTCCAATGGCCAGGGTTTCATCGTTGATAAAAACCATATCGTTAAACCAGCCATACACGAGCGAATCGGGCACCACAGGCTTAATGTGATGCCATCCACGTTCATCATAATAATTTACACCATAGTTGGCCGTGGATACCCAGGCCCTGCCCTTCGAATCAAACTCAATATCTGTAATGAAATTGTTTTGAACACTTTTGTTTGCGGTATCGTAGAAGTTCCAGGCATATTCATTCAGGGTTTGGCCTTTCAGCGAAAGGGCTGCTTGAATACAAATCCAAAAAAGGAATTTTTGCATGGAATTGAATACCGTTATGCTTCCAAAGGTAAATGCATTGCATAAAAAAAGCCGCAGTACGCGGCCTTTCTATGTTCATGGAAATATTATTATTTCTTGGGCTCAATCAGTTTGAAGAACTGATCAAGCTGGGGCAGGATAACAATGCGGGTGCGGCGATTACGAGCGCGGCCTTCTTCTGTATCATTGGCAGTAACCGGTTTGTGCTCGGCACGGCCTGCAGCAATCAGGCGGGAAGGATCCAGACCGTATTTGGTTTGCAACAAGCGAACTACGGCTGTAGCGCGCAATACACTCAGATCCCAGTTATCTTCCAGAATTTTACCGTTCATGGGAACATTATCTGTATGGCCTTCTACCATGAAAGTAATGTCTTTCTGGGCTTTGAGAACAGTAGCCACTTTTTCAAGCACTTTCAGAGCGCCACCTTCAACTTCGAAGCTATTTTGTTTGAAGAGCAGCTTATCGGATATGTCAACAAATACGGCACTGCCTTCCACTTTGATTTCTACGTCCTTATCGTTGATGTCTTTCAAGGCGCCTTTCAGGCTCAGCACCAGCTGCATGTTCAGCGAATCTTTGCGGGCCATGGCAGACTGCAGATCCTTGATATATGAATCCTTGGAACTGATGTTCATCAAAGACTGCTTGATGCTCTCTGCCTGCGCTTTGCTGATGATAGACAAATCTTCCAGCTGCCCCATCAGGTTATTGGCATTGGCACGCAGGCTTACCACTTCAGCCTCCAGTCGTTTAATTTCATTTCTTTGTGCCTGTTTATCACTCAGACATACATCCAGCTGATTGGTGATGCGGTTCAACGAATCATTTAACAGCACATTCTTGGCTACCTCTGCGTTATATTTCTTCTTGGAAACGCAACTTGCAGAAAACACCGCAACAAGGGTGATGGCAACGAGTACTTTTTTCATAAAGGTTTTAATATTTGTTTGGTTTGCGTAATTCTTCGGCAATATTACCTTATTCAACAAAAATTGCACCAAAAAGATTGTTCACAGACTGTGGATGTCGATGAATAACGCAAAAAACCGATTGAACGATTACAGCAATGTGGTGGGACAAACATATTCCGTAATCTGAAACTTACCGGATTTCTTAATGACAGCGAATCCTCCTGCCACATCAACGAGATTATCATAGCCACGGGCTTTCAGAATGGATGTAAAAATCATGGAACGGTAGCCGCCGGCGCAGTGAACATAGCAGGTCTTGTTTCTTTCCACATTCAGCATGCTTTCATTGATATAATCCAAGGGTGCATTTACGGCTCCCAAAATATGCTCCGACCCGTATTCACTGCTTTTGCGCACATCCAGTATAGCGGCATCCGGGTTGCTTTGTCTAATTTCTGCCAATTCGTCAGCAGAAATGCTTTTGATAGAATCCACCTCTTTGCCGGCATTGATCCAGCTTTGCATGCCCCCCTGTAAATATCCTATGGCAAAATCATAACCTACACGGGCCAGGCGGGTCACCACTTCAGCTTCACGGCCTTCATCGGCCACAATCAGGATTTCTTGTTTCAAATCGGGAATGAGTGTGCCTACCCACACCGCAAAACTGCCGTCAATACCAATATTGATAGCGTTGGGAATGAAGCCCTTGGCAAATGTTTGCGGAGCACGTGTATCGAGTATTAAAGCACCGGTTTCATTGGCTGCGACTTCAAATGCTTCAGGGGAAAGTGCCTGCGTACCGCGCTTTATGACCTGTTCGATATTGTCATAACCCTCAATGTTCATCATCACATTCTTGGGAAAATACGCCGGGGGCGGCAGCAAGCCTGTAATTACCTCTTTGATAAATTCTTCGCGGGACATATCGGTCCGCAGGGCATAGTTGTTTTTCTTCTGATTACCCAGCGTATCAAAAGTTTCCTTGCTCATGTTTTTGCCACAGGCAGAACCCGCCCCGTGAGCAGGATAAACGATGATTTCATCTGCCAGCGGCATGATTTTGTTGCGTAGCGAATCAAACAGATAGGAAGCCAATTTTTCCTGGGTGAGGTCTCCCGCCACCTTCTGTGCCAAGTCAGGGCGTCCCACATCACCGATAAACAGGGTATCACCGGTAAATATCGCCGTCGCTTTCCCGTTTTCATCTTTCAGCAGATAACAGGAACTTTCCATGGTATGGCCCGGGGTGTGCAACAGGGTTAAGGTGATGTTTCCTACCTTAAATTCTTGTCCGTCGATGGCAATCAGTGCATCAAAACCCAGCTTCATATCGGTGGGTCCATATACGATGCTGGCTCCGGTAGCTTTGGCCAGATCCACATGCCCGGAAACAAAATCCGCATACAAAGTTCGTTAGGTTTTCTTGAATGTTTATTAAAAATGTCAAAAACCCATACTTTTTCTTACATATTGGGATTGCTCTGTTCATGAATTATCAATTTATTATTAATTCAATGTTTCATACAATGCAGTTTGGCAAATAACTTTAACAAACAAAAAACATGGAAATCATGATTAAAAAACAAAACAAAATGAGCTTCGTACATGCAAGCACGCAGGCTCAAGGCCGTTATCATCAGCGATGTACATTTAGGCACGTATGGCTGCCATGCCACCGAACTGGTTCAATACCTAAAGTCCATACAGCCGGAAATTCTGGTATTGAACGGTGATATAATTGATGGTTGGGCTTTCAGTAAACGGTATTTTCCGGCAACCCATATGCAGGTAATCAAAGAAATTACTTCATTTATCAGTAAGGGCACTAAAGTTTACTATATAACCGGAAACCACGATGAAATGCTGAGAAGATACTCAGGTTTTAACATAGGGAATTTTTATCTGGATGATAAGCTGGTATTGGATATTGATGGTAAAAAAGCCTGGATATTTCATGGTGACGTATTTGATGCCAGCACCAATGGTGCCGCCAAATGGCTTGCCAAACTGGGTGGTAAAGGGTATGACTTGCTCATATTGCTAAACCGCTTTATCAATTTTATTTTGAAAACCCTGGGCCGGGACAAAATGAGCTTCAGTAAAAAAGTGAAAGCATCTGTAAAAAGAGCCGTTCGCTGGATAGGAGATTTTGAGACCTGTGCCGCAGACCTGGGAATAGAAAAACAATATGATTATGTAATCTGCGGGCACATTCATCAGCCACAGGATAGGATTATTGAAACAGAAAACGGTAAAATCCGCTACCTGAACAGCGGTGACTGGATAGAGAATCTGACAGCCCTGGAATATGAAAACGGCGACTGGAACATTTACCAGTATGCCGAAGCAAAAACTGCACATGCAACAGTATTTGAATTCACCAAAAAACACCCATTCCCGGATGTAGTCAACAACCCTGTAGAACTGGTCATTCAATCTTTGGTAAAATGAGAATTTTCTACGCTGTTCAGGCCACCGGTAACGGACATATTTCCCGGGCCTTAGAAATTTTACCCTATCTGAAACAATATGGTGAGGTAGATATTTTCTTAAGCGGCACCAATGCCCAGCTCGGTCAGGGATTGCCCATCGTATACCGCAGCAAAGGCCTAAGCCTGGATTACAATAAAAAGGGCGGTCTGGATTACTGGAAGATTGCGAAAAAGCTGAAGCCCCTGATGATTGCAAAAGATGCAACCAAATTGCCGTTGGAACGATATGATCTGATTTTAAATGACTTTGAATGTGTTACTTCTCTGGCATGCAAACTGAAACGAATAAGCTCCGTGCACTTCGGACATCAGGCAAGTTTTAAGAGCCCGCTCTCACCCAGACCGAATAAAAAAGATGCACTGGGAGAATGGGTTCTTAAAAATTACTGCAGTGGCAGTATCAATCTGGGATTGCATTTTAAAAAATATGATGAAAACATTAATACACCCATAATAAAATCGGCCATCATCAATGCCAAACCGTCAGACAGAGGATATGTGACCGTATACTTGCCACAATACCCAAGCAGTGAAATTGCCACTTATCTAAAATCGCTAACCTACATTCATTTTCAGGTATTTACCCGTGAAACCAAAACCATAAAACAGTTGGATAACATCACGTTTTACCCCATTGACAATGAGATGTTCACCCAAAGTTTGATTGACTGCCACGGAATTATAACAGGTGGAGGTTTTGAGACACCGGCGGAGGCCTTATTTATGGGAAAAAGAGTAATGGTGATGCCCATTCACGGTCAATATGAACAATGGTGTAATGCCGCGGCTTTGCAGGAATGGGGCGTTCCTGTCCTGGATAACCTTACTACCCGCACAGGTGTTCACATACACCGGTGGTATTATGGCGATGCCCCTGCAGAAAAACCAACTTTTAATGAAATTGGATTTATA
>RGEC01000137.1 GCA_009918425.1 Bacteroidota bacterium | reverse complement strand
CGGAACCCATGTGGCCAATACTGCGCAAATCGGCATGTTTAAGTTTTTGTCGGAAAGCAGCGTGGCTGCCGGTGTGAGAAGGGTAGAGGCGGTTACGGGAGCAGAGGCTTTCAGGTTGTTGCAGGGTCTACAGGCAAAAGAACAGCAGATTGCTGAACAGCTGGGCAATCCCAAAGATATACTGCAGGCCATTGTAAAAATGCAGGAGGAGCTTGATGGTCTTAGAAAAACGGTTGAGCATTTCAAACGCGAACGAAATCAGGCCGAGAAACAGCGGATTCGTTCCATGGTGAAGGAAATAAACGGCATCAACGCCATCATTGCCGAAGTTCAGATTGACGGTGCCGATTCGGCCAAGGATATTGCCTTTCAGCTTAAAAACGAGATCCCAAATTTATTTTGCGTTCTCGGATGGAGCAATGAGGGAAAACCCGGATTGGCGGTCATGATCAGCGATGAGCTGGTTACCGCCAAAGGATGGGATGCCTCGGCCATTGTTAGAGATCTGGCCCGCGAGATTCAGGGTGGAGGTGGCGGACAGAAGTTTTTTGCTACGGCAGGCGGGAAGGAGGCATCAGGCCTAAATCGTGCACTGGAAAAAGCAGAAGGCCTTTTTCAGGCGTAAATAGAAATCACTTTTTTGGTTTCGAAAAAGGGCTCCTCATACCACTGGGCAATGGGCTGTTCCTGAATTTTTAGTGAGGATTTAATCTTTAGTAATTCTGCCGTTTCTTCCTGCAAATCCCCGCCTTTTAGCAGATAAAAACAGGGTTTATGATTCCATTTCCCCTGCATCCATGTCCACAATTGCAGCATGGGGGCAACAGCGCGGGCAGTGGCAATATCGAAGTGTTTGTTTAGCGTCTCGGTTCGGCTGTTAACGGCTGTTGCGTTTTTCAAGCCCAGTTTTTCTATCACATCAGCCACCACCGCTACTTTTTTACCAATGCTGTCGCACAATGTAAACTCCACATCGGGGAAAAATATGGCGAGTGGAATTCCCGGAAAACCCCCACCGGTGCCAATGTCAATTACTTCACTGCCTGCCGGAAATTCGAAGGCTTTGGCCAGGGCGAGACTATGCAGCACATGGTGCAGGTAAAACATGTCCATGTCTTTACGCGAAATCACATTAACCCGCTGATTGTGCTCTGTGTAAAGCACTTCCAATTGCATAAACTGCTGTTTCTGTTTTTCGGAAAGATCCGGGAAATGGTGAAAAATAAGATCTGCGCTTACCATGCCGGTTTTTTTGCAAAAAATGCCCTGATTCCGATAATCAGATACCAGTAGGTGTGAAACCAGTTCCAGAATGGATACATCAATGCCACACCGCCAATTTTAAGGGCGCGGCTACGTCCGAAAAAGATGATCCATTCGGGGGTGAGCTTAATAAGCAAAAAAGCCAGCGGATACACAAACCAGCTGCTTAAGAAAAACCAAACGGTGACTAGGGTCCAGAAAAATAGCTGCGCGATGCTAAACCATCCCAGCTGTCTTTTCACAGATCCATCGTAGTATTTGCCAATCCAAAGATGACGAATGCGTTGTTTGATATATTCAGACCAGGTGCTTTTGCCTTTGCTCCAGGTTATGGCATCAGGGTGAATTACCACGGCTGTATTATTCGCACTGGCCACAGATTGCACAAAGAGGTCGTCATCGCCCGCCGGCAGGTAATAGTGTGCCGAAAATCCGTTTACGCTATCGTAAATGCGACGGGTGTAACCCAAATTACGTCCCACGCCCATGTAAGGTTTACCGGCCAGGGCAAAGCCTAAATAGTTCATAGCCGTTAGCAGGGTCTCAAAACGAATGAGGCGACCTAAAAAGCCTTTTCCGGCGTGAAGGGGAGAATAGCCGAGTACTACCTCTGCGCCTTGTGAGAATGGCGCTGCCATGGTTTTTACCCAGTATTTGCTTGCGGGTTTGCAATCAGCGTCGGTGAGCAGGAAGTGTCCGTAGCGTGCAGCTTTAAAGCCCAGTGTCAGGGCAATTTTTTTGCCGTGCATTTTCACATATTCTGCGTCCAGATGCACGTATTTAAGCCTGGGATTTTCTATAACCAGCGGTGCCATCCATTCGGCTGTTCCGTCTGTACTGCCATCATCGGTAATGATCACCTCAAATTCCGGATAATCCTGTTCAAGCCACAATGGCAGAAATTGTTGCAGGTTAGGCAATTCATTTTTTGCTGCAATTACTATGGAAACAGGTGGAAAAGAACCGGATGGTTCTGATTTCTGTCTTTTTACTTTCACATAAAAGCGGAAAAAGTAATACCAGCTGATGCCCATGAACAGCAATACTGCACTGCCAAAAACACAATCGAGAAATGAAGGAAGAGGAATAACCAAAGAAAAGCCGTTCATGTTGACCGCGAAGTTAATATTTGCAGGTCAATTCAGGTTAACGAAATCCAATTCCGCCACCCGGTGTTCCCGGTTTTATGTCGGTGCTGAATTCCTCAACATCTTCAAATACCAGGGTGTTTATGGCTTTAGCGGTTTGTTTGTTTTTAGGCAATTCACTGAGTCGCAAATGTTGGTTTCGTATTGCTTCCTCAATTACTTTGCGCACGCTGCGTCCATTTCCGAAATACTTATCGCGGTTTTTGTACATAAACTCAATGTATTTCTGTAGGTGTTCGGCTGCGGCAGCATCCGGCGCAATATTGTTTTCTGCAAGCTGATTGATAGCCACCGTGTACAATTCATCGGCATTGAAATCTTCAAAATAAAACACTTTATCAAAACGGCTTTTCAAACCGGGATTGGATTCCATGAATTTCTCCATATTCTGGGTATAACCTGCAGCAATGACGATAAACTCACCTCTTCGATCTTCCATGCGTTTCAGTAGTGTTTCAACAGCTTCTCGGCCAAAATCATTGGCTCCTCCGTCTGTTAGGCTATACGCTTCATCCACAAACAATACACCTCCAATAGCTTTATTAATTAGATCCGAAGTTTTAATGGCAGTCTGTCCTACATAGCCTCCTACCAGACTTTGACGGTCGCATTCCACCAGGTGTCCGCGCTCCAGAATTCCCAGCGCCTTATAAATCTGTGCCAAAATACGAGCCACTGTGGTTTTGCCGGTACCCGGATTTCCGCTAAAAACATTGTGAAGGCTGAATGCTTTGCGAACATCTTTGCCCTGACTTTTATAATAGCGAACCAGTTTTACCAGCTCATCGATATCCTGCTTTACCTTATTCAGGCCTATCATGCGTTTTAGCTTACCTAAACTTTCTTTCAGTAATTCCTCATCAATTGGAATGTCGGGAAGCATACCCTTGCCGGTAGTCATGATTTTTTGAAGGTCAACCGGTTCTATGTCGGATAGTTGTTCTTTGGTAAGGTCGGCGGGTTTGGCGGTTTTCATAATGCGCAAGCCCAGATTCATTTTGGCTTCGTCTACAATGCTGTTTACCATACGGGCGTTGCCGAAGAATTTGTCACGGTCGCGGTATTTGTCTACCAGATATTTGTACAAAACATCTTTAGATGCATCGGTAAAGTGAACACCTTTTTTACCTGCGGCGAATTCTGCAATCTGTTGCAGCTCCTGCGGCACGTAATCCGCAAAATCATAGTACATGTTGAAACGGCTCTTTAATCCCGGATTGGATTCGAGAAAAATGTCCATTTCTTCGGGGTATCCTGCCACAATGATGGCAATATCGCTGGAATCACTAAGTTCTTTAAGCAATACTTCAATAGCTTCACGTCCGAAATCCTTGCTGTCCTCATCTTTGCGGGCCAGGCTGTAGGCTTCATCAATAAATAAAATACCGTCTTTGGCCTTTTTTATGGCTTCTTTGGTTTTGGGAGCTGTTTGACCTATGAATTCAGCCACCAGATCACCTCGGTCTACTTCGTGTACGTGCCCTTTTTTCAGGAGGCCCAATTCCTTGTAAATTTTACCAAGCAATCTTGCTACCGTGGTTTTGCCTGTACCTGGATTGCCCTTGAATACGGCATGCAGGTTGATTTTATCGGATTCTTCAAAGCCTTTTTCCCGACGCAGCGCCACAAACCTTAGGTAATCCGAATATTCATGAATTTTCTGTTTAATTCCGCCCAGGCCAATCAGCTGGTCCAGTTCTTTCATCACATCCTCATAACTCTGGGGTTCAGCGGCTTCTTCTTTTTGTACACGTCCCTGATGTTCCGGCGCCTTGTCATTTTCATCCTCCTCATCCAGGTGTATAAACTCAATCTGGGTAAGGGGCAAAAAATCTTCCTCGGTCGCTTCCACGTAATCATCTCCAATTTCAAATGGCATACTGGCCAGCAATTCATCCATGAATACAATTTCTGCGTAATATTCACCCCTTGACCAGGTTCCTACTATATCGCTGCCCCAGCCAATAGTAGCTGTAAAGTTTTCATCGTTTGGCTTAATGAAAAACAGCTTAGTTACAGAGCCTTTCAGGTAACCGTTTGAAGTTCTGAAATTGAAGATCAGTTCCACCGGCAGATCCTGGCTTTTCCGCGTAAGGTTTTTGGTATTCACTTCCACCCAAACATAGCGGGTGCTCATGGCATTAAATACCGTATAGTATTTGCGTTCTTCCGAACGTGTATTTTCATCAGGACCTTCGTAAAGTTTTACCGTTTCAATTTTGAAATAAGGGTTTATACCCGACCTGACCATGCCAACACTTTCTACATAGAAAGTTTTGGTAGCAGTTAGCTCATTGTTGATCCATGCCTCCCATCGGTAAACACCTGCTTTCCAATAGGCCCCTGGTGTTTTTACACCCCAGCCTTCGCGTATATATATGACGGGCTCTGAAGTGTCTACATCACGGTCGCAATTAAGGTCGCATATTTCATTGTTTTCCTGGTCAAAGCACTTCAACTGCATTTGCAGTTTCCAGGATTTGTCATCAAATTTTTTATTAAATAGGGATACTTCACAGTATAGATAGGCGATTTCCTGCTCATCAAATACGCTTCGGTACTTTTTGGTGTTGTTGGCCAGCCATTCTGTACTGCAATAGGTTTTTATGTCCCTAAACTTGAAATTCTCTACGCTCATAAATCAGCCTCAATAATACGTGTAAGTTCTTATTTATCCTATGGGCAAATTTCATACCCGATTTACAGGCTTACCGTTTTCGCTGTAAATATGTAAATTTCTGATGAAAATATTACTTCTTCAGATCTGTCAGAGATACCGATAGATAATCGCCTTTGCGGGTGCGAACCTGATACTTAATACTGTATTCACTTGCATTACCGCTTATGTTTATTGCATTGATTGTTGCTTTGAGGCTGTCGGGCATTATGTACACTGTTTCGCCAAATGTAAAGGGTAAAAGTTTGTAAATGGAATCGCGCAAGGCTGCTGCCCGAATATTGGCCTGGTAAGGCTTGTATTCTTTTAGTTGCTCTTTAGCTTTAATTACCATTTGTTGCATTGATCTTGCTTGATGTGGACTGCAATTGTTAAATCGGTATTCCCAATATCTTACATTATCTCGTAAGTTTTCTAATTGTGTTTCTTTGCTCATTATAGGTTCTTTTTAGCGTTGGTAAATAATTCGTTTAATTGATTCTCTTGAATCATAACGATATTTAATTCGTAAAGTTGCTTTAATTCTTGCAAACTTTCACAAAAATCTATCGCCACGATTAAATTGTCTTGTGTTTCGTGCTTCTTGATGTAAGGTGCTTGTTCTTTGCTAAAATCCATTTCTTCAGCTGGTGTAGCTTCAAATCCAGCCGCTTTCATAAGCCAACCTAATAATAGTCTATAAGCCTTTCCTTCGGCTCTGGTTTGTGCCATTGAACAAATAGCGTACTCATCAAATGTTCTTTTAGTTCTTTCTTTGTTGGAGCAAATAGCATGGCCTATTGAAACTACTTG
>RGEC01000136.1 GCA_009918425.1 Bacteroidota bacterium | reverse complement strand
ACAAAAGCGCATCTTCCCAGGTGAGTGAATCCGTAAACGGGGCTTTAGACCACACCAGTCCGGTAATTTCATCTCTTACCAGCAATGAATTCAGGGCAGTAAAATGCTGCATGGAAACCGGTGCTGTAACATCGCGCACAGCCCGCACATGAAACTTCTTGGTTCCGCCTGCACTTACCGTTTCCGCTTTTGGGTGATTGCCGATTCCACCTCCGGCATTGGTGCACCATATTTTCTGGCTGTCATTGAACTGCACATCCGCTGTCCACCAATACTGGGCTGCATTTTTAATAAATACATTCGCATCCAGTGCCGGATTGGTGTTTTGATGATTCAAAATTGAATATGCTTCATTAACCCGTGGCAACCTCCAGTTTGTGTAACCACCTAAGGTGAGTGTATCGCAGTATTTTCTGGCATTTTCAATGGTCATCTCTCCTCCATCTCCCCTTTGCCATAGCAACCCGGTTATGGTATCCAGAGCGGTTCCATCTGAATTGACAATGAAATACGGCTCATTAATCAAAAAATCCGCGTCCTCACCCGGGGTATTGGTATAGCCGGTTTTAACGCCCGTATCGGGCAACCGCTTCATGGTTTTCAGAACAGTTTGGCCGAAGGACAACTGCCGAAAAACTGTGACAGCCAACACAAAGCTCCATTTTAAATTATTTATTTTCATAAGCTTGAAACTTCAATTATTATTCATGATTTACAACAATGTTGATGTTTTCTACCGCACCATTTTCATGCTCAAGGTGAAGTATGTACGTTCCGTTTGCAAACGTCGAGACATCCAGTTTTTCTTCACCCTTCAGAAAGATTTGATTAAGAATAGTTCGCCCCATTCCATCAAAAAGCGTGCACCTGTATTTCCCGTTTAGTTGGGTAAAAATCCGGATATATCCACCGGAAGGGTTAGAGACACTGAAATATGGATGCACTGCACTTACGCCTGCCAATTTTGCCGGAACCGTATACCTGACCAACACCTCATTATCCAGAATAACATTACTGCTCCAGATAAACTGGGCATCCTCACCCTGCCGGTCAAACACATCCAAAAAACGTGTATATGCGGGCTTATTATTTACCCCAATTTCAGTATTGGTATAAAGTTTAGCTGCAGGCCATGAAGTGTCCGAATACGTTTCCGTAAACCAAAGCGCAGGACGCTTCCAATGAAGGGCATACCAATTTGAGCCGTCGTTTTCAGACGCCGTATTGCATAGATCTGACAAACGGAGATTGCCTTGCTCGGTAGGGCAGGATAAATCTTTTACCGGGGCGGTATAATATGTCTGCGCTTTCCAGTCCGAACCGGTTTTTGCCACCACCTGATTATTGCTGTCGGTAAAGAGTGCCACCATGCCCCCGTCTCCGGGATGATAAGCAAAACCTCCATTCAATTCTGTTCCCAATCCAAGAGCTTCTTCCCAATCCACAAGCAGCATCGCTATTGTGAAAGGCCTTTTCACCCTGAATCTGACAATAGAAGAATTGAATTCTGTAAACGGAACAGGATCCTTACCCGCCGGCACTCCGTTGATGTACATTTCAAAATAATTATCGGCAAAAATGTAAGCCGTAATAACTTCACCGTCAGCATCTATGGAAATAATATCTTTCCCATTGAGCCCAGCTATTGCTGATTGTGTATTTGCGAAAGTTTTACCATTACAGGAATTGTACAAATCCGATGCAAACGGGAAACCCATATCGCTGTAGGAAACCAATGCCGGCAATGTCCAAACCTGATTTAAACTGTCTTTAATATGGCCCAGGGCCGCAGTTCTACCACCAACACAATCCATAAGTTTCGCAACATCCGTTTGACCTTTTCCCCGGGTCACATAACCACTGCCCTTGTATTGTGCAAATAACAACAACGGCAATAAAAACAGCGGCAATAAACTGTACTGTTTCAAATGCTGAATTATTGCAAAACAACCTTATTCACCCACTCCTGCTCACCCCGCTTCATTTTGAGCCAGTATATACCTGTAGACAATCCGTTAACCGATACATCCGATGTAAAACCCTCATAGCGGTAAACCCTTGCGCCTGAATTGTTGTATAATTCCATCCATTGAATTTCTGCAGACTTAACCTGGTTTTCAAGCTGAATAAATATTCTGTCTGAAGTGGGATTCGGGTAGATTTTCACTAAGCCTGAAACAGAAACATTACGCACCCTGCCGGGAACCTCACACAAAGGTTTGCCATTGTAATTGTTTGTGGTTTTAACCCCGGAAGCATAAAAATTGTAGGTGAAATTGCCGGCCTGATTCCAGGAATATACGATCGAATCTGTTGCTCCTGAAAGGGTATAAATTAGGGTGTAACCATTGTTGCCATTTGCATGAAAACCTGTGATTGTGGCACCTTTCAATGGTGTTAGTGCAGGCCTCACGCCTTTGGCTACTGCCTGTGGAACAATCTGCAGTGTAGTATCCTCAGTTACCTGCCCTACCATATTCCCGATCATATATGGTGCTGCGGCAGTTCCGTGATAATGGTAACGACCATCTTTCCAGGTATGTCCGTGATTGGCATCCAGCGCGGCCATGGCCGTTCCGTCAGGCTCTTTTGCGCCATAAATTCCATAACCGTCAAGGGCAAATCCAATCGGAGTTATTCTACCTGATTTCGCTTCCAGAAACATCGGTGCTATATGGTAATGATAATCATCGGCGCGGCCGGAATGCCCGCCCCACTGATCGAGTTGCCCATCCAGAAATGCATCCACCCCTGTATTGGTATAAGGATTAAAAATGGGAATTCCATTGGCTGCAATTGCAACAGCTCCTCTCAGAAAATGCTTGTTATTTACCGGAATTGGCACAGCCGCCTTCACCGGATTCAATGGTACGCTCCAGGCATTGCTGCCAATGTAGCATTGTGGAATGGGCACCTGCTGCTGCCAACTGGTAATACCTGTCATCATCATGTGGGCAGGTATGCCTTTGGATTCTACGTAAAACCAGGTATTATCCCAGCGTGTATTGATGGCAGGACGAAAGGGTGCAAATGCCGAATCCATCCAAATAGGATCGTTCACGCTGCCCAATCTGCGTTTTGGCGACTGAACAAAGTTGTATAAAAAGATTATGCTCACTGCCAACAGTGCAGGGACTGCTGCGCGAATCTTCATTTTAATACCCAAAAACAAAGCAAGTAAAACCGAAGAAATGCCAATAACCCATACCCACGAGGTTGAGGCTGAGGTTGATGTTTTATGATTTTCGGCAGATTTGGCATGCGGTAAAGCCTTCTGAGCCAGCTGAACATTGATTTGCTCAATCTTATCAATTTTTTCCTGAATTTTATTTCGGTCAGCTTCCGCAAAATCATTCAGCCTATAGCTGTGCAGTTCCTGATGCTCATCCTCAAGAAATACTTTACCATCCTTGAAATAATAAAAGAAACCATGTACAGGCTTCCCATTAATGGTCCAGGTTGGTGCATCGTGATGACCGTAATGGGCATCGTGGGCTTGCAGGGGCAACATAAAAAACATTATTGTAAACAATACAATAACATAATGCAGTGGTGTTTTCATGGCTTATTGAGGATTAGGGTTTGTGATGTTTGAATTTTTCCATTGATGCGAATGGTACAGCGGTACATTCCGGCAGGCTGAGATTGACCTGCATTGCCTGTGCCATCCCATATAATAAAATGTTTGCCGGCGGGTGGCTGCTGATTTACCAGCAATGATTTGATTAACCGGCCCTGCATATCCATTACGGAGATATCAACTACTTCTGAACCGTTGGCGGTGAATGGCACAAAAACCCTTGCATCAAAGGGATTGGGGTACATGAGTTCGTCTTTATAATTTGCATTCCAAATCACCGGTACCGCGGCGGTCAGGGTGTCATAGCACTGATTAACCGCGAGCGTGTAGGTCGCTGAAACATCTTTGTTTTTTCTGTTGGCCGTTTCTACCTGAGGCAAATATGCACGCACATAGTCCACTTTGGTGGCAGTGGGTGATACGGATACACGCAAATGGCCCGAGTTGGGCAGGATTTGCCCTTCAAAATAGCCATAATCTTTTGCATAATTCACCGTACTATAGTTCGGATGGCTCGGCTGGGGTGTTTCCTGATATATCAGACAGTTGCGCTCTTGTTTGCCAAAGAAATGGTCGTGCCCATGAAAGAAAACCGTAACTTTATTTTCCCGTAAAATGTCCCTGATGGGCTTATACCAGCCGGGGCGATTCGCGGTGAAACCGTATGTTCCATTCAAATTATTGCCTCCCCATTCATAACGATCACAAAACTCAACACCACCCCTGCCATCGGGGTCTCCACCCACCAGCTGGTGTGAAAACAGAAATTTGAATTTTGCATCGCTTTGTTCCAGCGTAGTTTTCAGCCATTCGTACTGGGTTTTGCCCAATGTCCAGCGCCAGCCGTTTAGGGAATCGGGCTTGGGTTTGGTATTCCAGTATGGATCAATAACCATGAACAGGGCGTCACCCCACTGCCAGGCGTAATAGCTGTTTCGTCTTCCCACAAAAGGATACTGCGTAGTGTCTCCGGTATAAAAAGTTCCGGGCTCGGGATTCATAAAATATTTTTTTCTGTCAACCGTACCCCATACTGCCACGTTCGATGCAGTTCCGTTATTATACCATCCACATTCCCCTTCATGGTTACCAATGGTCATAAATATGGGTACGGAATGCCCCATTTTTTCATAATAGCGGCGCATCATCTTGGCCCTGTAAGTAACCGTATCGCGGGGAATGACCTTAGCCAGAGTGCGCATTTTGTCTGACATGAGAATATCTCCCAGATCAATCATGAAATCGGGATTGTCTTCCAACTGATTTTTTAAACATCGGTTGTATACATTTGTGTCGCTCTGCTCATCGAGGTGCGGATCTGCCTGTATAACAAATGTGAAGGACTTACCTTTAGGCCTTGCAGTATGGAATTTAAATTCCGGTCTCTCTGTTACCGTACCTGAACCCGAAGTTCTGTATTGTACGCGGTAATAATACGTTGTATCCTGTATTAAGCCAGTCAGCACCACTTCGGCAGCATCGCCTTTGGCAAAGGATTGCCATGGACTCTGGCCGGAATAGACGCCTTTCTGAAGCCCGTATTTTACCGACATTTCCACGCCGGCATCAAAAAACATCTGTATGCTTATTCCTTTATCTGTTGGCCTTCCCAACAGCTCAGCCTGAAGGATATTCTGGGAAAAGGCATATTGGGCAGCAAATCCCAAAATTGCAGTCAGTAATAGTTTTAATTTGTTCATGATTTATTTTTCTGTAACCAGTAATTTCTCGGTAATCCGTCCGTGCTCTGTAGTTATGTCTACTGCGTAAACACCGGGCTTCAGACTATCAACGCCAAATGAATTTCCCATGGTTTCCAGCAATAGCTGGCCGCTCATGCTGTAAATACGAATTTGCTTTTGCCGGCAGTTGCGCGTGAACATGAGATTCACCCTGTGTTGGGCGGGATTGGGAAACATTCTCACATCACCCGTTTTCAGCGATGCACTTGAAGCAGGGTTTCCGCCCACCGTGTAGGTAAAGGGAACTTCCTTATTTTTGTGAACTCCAAAGGTATCTTTGGGCAAATAGGCTCGCACAAAATCCACTTTGGCGCCATCAGGCCCTACTGTGACCCGCAGATGTCCTGTGCCCTCAAATGTATCTGAGGTAAAAGCATCCCCATTGGCTAAGATTCCAATTCTGTATGTAGAATCACTGGGCATGGGGCAAGTCTGATATGTAACACCATCGAGCATTTCGTGGGCGAATACATGATCATGCCCCTGAAAAAAAATGGTCACTTTATTTTTTACCATCAACTGATGAATGGGTAAATCCCAATTGGGCCTGTAAGTAGAAAACTCCCAACTATTTTGTTGATTATAGCC
>RGEC01000135.1 GCA_009918425.1 Bacteroidota bacterium | reverse complement strand
ACATAAGAAGCGATACTTCTCCTTAATGGCTTCCTGGTATACGTGGGTCATAAATTCATGACTGGTATAGGCACAAGCCATCATATACAAAGGACTTTCCGGCTGATGCAGGTTGGTGATGAAGGCATTGGCTACACTGAAATCGTGGGGCGGGAAAATGAATTTATCAGACCAGCCCGCTCCGGGGTTCAGGGTTTTGGTAGAGCTTACGCTGCTTTCCATAGCGCGCATTACCGATCCGCCCACTGCCACCACACGCTTACGCTTTTCTATGGAATCGTTTACGATATCACAGGCCGTTTGGTCTATGCTGTAGAACTCGCTGTCCATCTTGTGCTTGGTAAGGTCTTCTACCTCTACCTCGCGGAAAGCCCCCAAACCCAGGTGCAGGGTAATCTCCGCAAACTTGATTCCTTTAATATCCAGGCGCATCAGCAATTCACGGGTGAGGTGCAACTGTGCAGCAGGCGCCGCTACAGCACCCACATGTTTGGCAAACTGGCTCTGATACCACAGTTCATCCTCCGTTTTCACAGGGCGGGTAATGTATTTGGGTATCGGAGTTTCACCAAGTTTTTTAATAACGCGGTTGAAGGCTTCGTCATCACCATCGAACAGGAAACGAATGGTACGACCCCGGGAAGTAGTATTGTCAACCACTTCAGCCACCAGGTCATCATCGCCAAAATACAGTTTATTGCCAACACGGATTTTGCGCGCCGGATCTACCAGCACATCCCACAGACGGAAATCGTGGTTGAGTTCGCGGAGCAGAAAAACTTCAATCTGCGCACCGGTTTTTTCTTTTTGTCCATACATGCGGGCAGTAAACACCCTGGTGTTGTTTACCACAAACGTGTCGTCTTCATCAAAAATATCCAGCACATCATGAAACATTTTGTGCTCGATGGTTTTTCCCTTGCGGTTCACCACCAGCAGGCGGCTTTCGTGACGGGTTTTAAGGGGTTCCTGGGCTATAAGCTCTTCAGGAAGTTCGAATTTAAATTGACTTAATTTCATGCGGTTGCAGCGCGCCCGTGATTAATTAAAACGCGAATGTACTATAATATGAAAGGAAAGTCAAGAAAATACGCTGAAACCCTTTTCTGTAAAAGGTTTTAAAGTTTAACTAAATGAAAAATACAGCTCTTTACCTGCTAAATTTAGGAGAAACTACCAAGTCTTTGGTGCCGTGTGAATAATCGTAAAAACCGCGCCCGGATTTAACGCCCAGATCGCCGGCAGTAACCATATTTACCAGCAAATTGGAAGGTGCGTATTTTGGATTTTTAAACCCATCGTGCAAAACATGCAAAATAGCCAAACAGACATCCAGCCCAATAAAATCGGCGAGCTGCAGCGGCCCCATAGGATGAGCCATACCCAGCTTCATAATGGTATCGATTTCTTCCACACCGGCTACACCTTCTTCCAGTGAAAGAATGGCTTCATTGATCATGGGAATAAGCACACGGTTGGATATAAAACCCGGATAATCCTGGGTTACAGCAGGCACTTTGCCAATGGCTTTGGTAAGTGTGGTGATGGTTTCTAGGGTTTCTTTATCGGTTTTGTAGCCACCGATTATTTCCACCAGCTTCATAACCGGCACGGGGTTCATGAAGTGCATGCCAATTACCTTTTCAGGCCTGTTGGTTACCGAGCCAATTTTGGTAATACTGATGGAAGATGTGTTGGAAGCCAGTATACAACCGGGTTTGGCGAAACTGTCAAGCTGACGGAAAATATTGAGTTTAATTTCCAGGTTTTCGGTGGCTGCTTCCACCACCAGGTCGGCGTTCTCTACCCCATCTGCAATGTTGGTGTAGGTTTTGATATTGGACAGTGTAGCTGCTTTTTGCTCCTCACCAATAACCCCTTTGGTAATTTGTCTGTCGAGATTTTTGGTGATAGTGGCCAGCGCCTTTTCAATTATTTCGGGTTTTACGTCAATCAAAGAAACCTGATAGCCGTTTTGAGCGAACACGTGGACGATACCATTTCCCATGGTACCACCGCCGATTACTGCAATTTGCTTCATAAGTAGGCGCAAAAATAACCCATTGGCTTCTAATTTCTACTTTCATGCCCTTGCAATACCTTTGCAGCATGATTCAGTTTCCCCACCTGCTGCTGGCTTCCAAAAGTCCGCGGAGGCATCAGATTTTCCGTGAAGCAGGACTTCAATTTGAGGTGGTGGACATTGAAGCCGAAGAAGATTTTCCCGATTATCTGCAGCGGGAACAAGTCTGCGAGTTTTTGGCTTCGCACAAAGCTGCACATTACACAATGCCATTGGGAAACAATGTGCTTGTGACAGCCGACACCATCGTTTGTCTGGGCAACAGGGTCATCAACAAGCCCGCCACAAGGGAAGAGGCCGCAGAAATGCTGGCTTCACTGAGTGGCCGAACCCATGAGGTTTTCACCGGGGTTTGCATGCGCAACCGGGAACGACAGCAAGTTTTTCATGAACGCAGTGAAGTGGAATTTTATCCATTAACGCATGCGGAAATCGACTATTATATAGAACATTTCAAACCCTTCGACAAAGCCGGTGCTTATGGCGTACAGGACTGGATGGGCTACATGGGCGTAAAGCGCATCAATGGATGTTTTTACAATGTGATGGGCTTCCCTATGTCGCGGTTTTACCGCGAGCTGCAGCAGTTTATACTGTAACCTCTATTCCGGCTTGCGCAGAATCTGCACGGTGCCTTTGTAGTAGTGGTTTTTATTCTTGTAGTCTTTCAATTCGATGAGAACTACATAAACCCCTTCGGGCACCGGATCACCATTGTAGGTACCATTCCAGGGTTTGCTTTCCCGGGTTTCATAGATTTTTTCGCCCCAGCGCGAATAGATTTTCAAGGAATACCAGTTTATACCCATTCCCATAGGCGCAAACCCTTCGTTCAGGTTATTGCCATCGGGCGTGAAGGCAGTTGGTACATGCAGCGTATACATGTAATTGATAACCACCTGCTTGGTAAATGAATCTTTGCAGCCGTACTGGGTAGACACATATTGTGTAATGGAGTACATCCCGCTATCGGGCAATGTATGGGTAAAATTGCGGTTGCCTGTTTTAAAACCCGTGCTGAACCAATAAAATACAGTATCTGCACCCTGGCTCTTATCGCTGAAAGTTATAATTGGGTTTACAATGGTCCCCTGATCAGGGTTGTGTGTAAAGTATGCCTGAGGTTTGGGATGAACCGTGGCAGATTTTCCTGCCGAATAATTACAGCCCGGAAGTGTACTTATCTGAAGGCGGGTAGTGTATTTACCGGGCATTTTATACGTGTAAGCCGGATTGGTTTGGGTTGACTTAACCCCGTTGCCAAAATCCCAGTTCCACAGATTTATAGCCTGAACACTGTAGGAAGAATCGGTAAACTGCGTAGTTTCTTCCAGACACACATCATTTACTGTATACTTTACAATAACCTTCTCGCCTACCGTAAATGGCAATGTCAGCGAATCCATACATCCTTTGTCGGAGGTGTGTTTTAATCTGGCCGTGAAATTACCGGGCGTACTGAAGATGCGCCGCACAGGGCTTCCTGTGGCGGTTTGCCCGCTGCTAAACGACCACTGGGGAACACCAGCGCTACCCAAGGCTATACCGGTTTGTGCGGTAAATACCAGGCTGTCATCCCTACACGGATTAACAGCAGTAAAGGCCGGCAGTGGCAATGGATGTATGGTGATTACCGCAGCAGAATCGCGAATGCACCCTTTGTCGGTAACCAGACGCATGCGAATATTGTAGGTTCCATGCGCCGGATAGGTATAGTTCAATCCCGCAGTACCGATACTGTCTCCGTTGCCCAAAAACCATTTGTATGAGACAGGTGTACCTGCTCCACGGTGTGTAGCATTAGCTATCAGGCTTTGGCGCAGACAGAGGCTATTTACTGCAAATACAGGCCATGCGGGCGCAAATACTGTTATTGTTTTTTTAACGCTATCTATGCAGCCCTTATCTGAAGTAGCTTTCAGCACAGCGGTATACAAACCTTGTTTGGCATAGGCATTTGAAGGAGAAACTGCCAAGGACCCGTTACCGTCACCAAACTGCCAATTATAAGTGTTAATAGTTCCCTGCGGGATTTTGGCGGTATTCGTGAATTTGGTGGTAATACCCTCGCAAACCGAATCGGCGGTGAATGAAGGCAGTGGCAGGGGATAAACCCTGGCTGTATCTGAGGCTGTATTCCGGCAGCCATGAACGGTTTGCAAGGTTAACAATACGGGATATTTACCCCAAGGCTTGACAATACGTTTGAAACTGCTGTCAGTTGCAGTTCCCATGGCACCCAGGTTCCAGTTTCGCGATTTGAGGGTGTCGCCAAAAAGTTTTGAAGCGTCGGCAAAAGCAAAAGAATCGCCCGAACAAACGTTAGAGAAGGTAAATTTCGCCACCGGAACCGGGAAAACCCTGGACGTTTTCCGTAGGGTATCGGCACAGCCGTTGTTGCTTGCGGCAGCCAGCATTACGGTGCGGACACCTGTATCAGCGTAGCGGTGAACAGGGTTTTTAACCATGGAGGTTGCTCCATCGCCAAAATTCCAGCTCCAGGCGGTGATAAAACCGCTGTCAAGGGTAGTTTGATTGGTAAATCGGCTGGAATCGCCGTTACAAACGTAAGGAATGCCGAAAGCCACTTTGGGTATGGCTTTGACATCAACCATCCTTGTCAGTGTGTCTCCACAGCCTTTTTGGGTGTATACCGTCAGGGTAAGAGGCAATTTCGAGCGTCCATTCATATTTAGCTGAATTACCTTAAGCCCAAAAGTATCAAAGCCTGTTGCACTCCACAACCTGCTCACGATGGTATCGCGCAGAATGCTGCTGCTGTCTGTTACCGTTACATTCTTTCCGGCGCAGGTAACAGGCCAGTAAAACCCGGCTACTGGATTGGGATTAATTGAAACCCGAACCGTATCAGAATTTGCACAACCAAACTTATCGGACACCCGAAGTGTATAACGCATACCTGTTTTGGGCTTTGCCAATGGTGTCGCTGCAGTGGTATCAGACAAGCCAGTTGAAGGCGACCATCTCCAGCGGTAAGGTGTTATACCACCGCTGATCGTGTTGCTTAAAACTACTCCCGAACCCTCACAAATCTCTATGCGCTTATTGTTAAGCGTTATAGAAGGCAATGGCATTACCACAAGTCTAACGGTGTCTTTGGAACTGCAGACACCCCTGTTGGTGGTTAGCTGAAAGAATTGTGTATCGGGGGCAGTACCACCATTTATGGGTTTGTATACCGGATTACCAATAAAGAAGCTGTCCAGCAAATCGGGACGGTTCCAGCTGTATTTATACCATTTGGAGGTTAGTGTACCCATCTGCCAGGGTGAGCGTGAGCAAATAGCGGTATCACGGCCCGCATTGGGATAATAGGCAGGCGGAAAAATTGTCTGGCCAAACTTGCAGGCGCAGGCAGCACTGTCTATTACAGCCAGTATAGCACAGCTTTGTCCTGCCCTTATCTTTAAGGTTCGGCTCATTATCAATACGGAATCTTTTTTCAGTGTTTTGCGAATGGTATCGGTACCCAGCCGCAGGTCGCCTGCACTCCATTTTCCATTGCCGTCATTGTCGTAATGGTATCGCACCACAATAGGAGTGGCACTGCTGGTGTATTTACCAAAGTTTTTTATTCCGTACTTCAGGGTTACCTGTTCGGTATCGGATTTTAAGAGGCGGGCCGTACCGATGCTAATGCCTGTGAACTGCAGATTTCCTTTATCCACCGGGGGTGAAGTAAGGGTTGTACCGGTAATTATCTTGATATTACAAATTTTGTTTTCGGGCACACATTCCACCTGCTGGCTGGTAATGGTGCGTGCCTGTACATCCACAGTTCCACAAGATAGCAAAGCGCCATTGGCAGACAGGCGTATGTGAAATTCTGAAGAAT
>RGEC01000134.1 GCA_009918425.1 Bacteroidota bacterium | reverse complement strand
AGAGGTTGTGGGAATTGCCGAAGTGATTAAAGAACATTACCCCGATCCGACAAGCGATGATGCACAGTGGGTGGTGGTGGATGTAAAGCCCAAAATGAAACTAAAAAAGACGGTAACCCTGGCTCAAATCAAATCTGATGCCCGCTTGTCAAACATTGGTTTGATAAGGCAAAGCCGACTTTCTGTAATAAAACTTAGCAAAGAAGAATTCAATATCATACTTTCGCTGTCAGAAAATTAATGGAAGCCAAAATTCTCATCAACCACCGACAAACCGAACTTATCATCAGAAGGTTTGTATTGCAGTTGATTGAGCACCACGGCAATCTTGAAAACTGCGCCATCATTGGACTGCAGCCGCGAGGTGTGGAACTTTCAAGGAATTTGTTCCGGAAACTGAATGAACTCAAGCCCGGCCATGCAGCCAGATATGGTGAGCTGGACAATACCTTTTTCCGCGATGACATACGAAGGGGAGAAATTCACATGCCCCGCCCCAGCAAAATAGATTTCAGTACAGAAAGTCTGAATATTATCCTGGTGGATGATGTGCTCTTTACCGGTCGCAGTATACGGGCCGGCATAGATGCCCTCATCAATTTTGGCAGACCGGCCCGGGTGGAACTGATGGTGCTGGTAGACAGGCGCTACAACCGCGAACTGCCAATTTCTGCGGACTATAGCGGTGTGGTGGTAGACAGCCGCAGTACCGGCGAACATGTGAAAGTTGAATGGAATACCAACCAAAATCAAACCTGGCTTTTGCCCAATAAAGAAAAATAGATGCCCGCAACACTCAAACATCTCCTCGGAATCAAAGGGCTCTCGGAAGAAAGCATACAGCAGATTTTTGAAACGGCCGATAATTTTAAACAGCTGCTCAATAGCCCGGTGAAGAAAACCCCGTCGCTTCGCGATTTTACGGTAGCCAACCTGTTCTTCGAAAACTCAACCCGCACAAGGGTTTCCTTCGAACTGGCCGAAAAACGATTGGGCGCTGATATTGTAAATTTCTCCAGCTCCACATCATCGGTAAAAAAGGGCGAAACCCTGATTGATACGGTAAACAATATCCTCAGCATGAAGGTGGATATGCTGGTAATGCGACACCCCGCACCCGGAGCCTGCATGTTTCTTGCCCGCCATGTAAATGCGCAGATTGTGAATGCTGGAGACGGAACACACGAACATCCCACACAAGCCTTGCTGGATGCCTATTCCATTCGAGAGAAACTGGGCTCTGTATATGGCAAAAAAGTGGTAATTGTGGGAGATATACTGCACAGCCGCGTGGCACTCAGCAATATTTTCTGCTTGCAGAAGCTGGGTGCCGATGTGATGGTTTGCGGACCTAAAACCCTTATTCCGCGTCACATTGCAGATCTGGGCGTGAAAGTGGAGCACAATCTTCACAATGCCCTGCAGTGGTGCGATGTAGCCAATATGCTGCGCATTCAGCTGGAAAGACAGGATATCAAATACTTCCCCAGTCTGCGTGAATACAGCATGCAGTTTGGATTAACCCAAAGCATGCTGAATAAGCTGGATAAAGAAATTGTGATTATGCATCCGGGGCCTATAAACAGGGGCGTTGAAATCAGCAGCGAAGTAGCCGATGGCAACAACAGCATAATATTACAACAAGTTGAAAACGGTGTGGCCGTGCGCATGGCAGTATTGTATCTGCTGGCTCAGCACCAGTTAGAGCAAAGCAAATCGTGAGTTTGGAAACCAATCCTGTTTTAGTCAATCATACGCGTGGCGGCATTGTAGAGAGCTTTCACCGCGGCGTGGTATGTGTAGTAGACAGCCATGGCGCCATAGTTGCTTCAGTAGGCGATGTGAAACAGGTGTGTTATCCACGCTCTGCACTCAAGCTATTTCAGCATATACCATTAATTACTTCAGGTGCGTTCGAACATTTTGGTTTCACCCTGAAAGAACTGGCCCTCATGTGCGGAAGTCATAACGGTGAAGACATGCATGTGGAAACAGCCAGGGGCATTTTGGCCAAAATAGGGCTGGGAGAGGAGAGCCTTGGTTGCGGAGCTCAGCAACCCACACACAAAATGGATTTTGTGGCATTGATCAAAAATAACCAGGAGCCCGGTGCCATACACAACAATTGCAGCGGCAAGCACAGCGGCTTTCTGGCCTGGTGCAAATTTCATAACGCATCAACCGAAGATTATTTATCAGCCGAACATCCATTGCACAAGGAAATCAAGAAGATAACAGCCCTATTTCATGAAATGGAAGAATCTGATCTGATTACCGGACTGGATGGCTGCTCGGCTCCCATTTTTGCCATGCCTGTTGTGAATCAGGCAAAAGCCTATAAAAACCTGTTGTTCCCGGAAAAATTTGGAGATGAAGATATCACCAAGGCCTGTGCTATGATTCGCGAAGCCGTTATTGCTTACCCCGAAATGGTAGCCGGAAGCAAACGCTACTGCACCGATTTGATGCGCATGGCAAAAGGTAAAGTGATAGGGAAAACCGGAGCAGACGGGGTTTACAGCATGGCGATTCCCGAAAAAGGACTGGGTGTTTGCATAAAAATAGACGATGGCCGCATGGGGCCTCAATATAACGTGGCTCAGCAGGTACTGGATTGCCTCGATATTCTTTCAGACGAGGAGAAAAAGGATCTACACAGTTATTTGATCAATACAAATAAAAATTTTGCGGGCAATGTAACCGGACAGACCTTTGTTGCGGATGCTTTGCATCAAATTACATTTAGGGCATAGTATATGGCAGTATTCATTGTAGAAAGCGATATTCCTGAACTTACGCCGGCATTTATGCGTCTTATTCCGGAGCATATGAAGGTGGTGCAGCGGACCGAAAATTTACGATTTATTGTTTTACAATACGGCCGAAATCGGTCTGCCCAAAATATCTTTAAATTGACAACCATGAATCGGGAAGAACTGCTAAAAGCCATTGATGAAAAGTACCGGGCCATGGGCCAGAATCCCGATGTGCACCTCAGCGGGCTATTGCACGCCGAACCCATAACTTACTGGGATTACATTCAGGTAGAGGCCTTGCTGGGATTGCAGATAAAACGTACCAACCTGCCCGATGAAATGGTATTTATTATGTACCATCAAATCAATGAATTGCTGTTCAAAATGGTGCTATGGGAAATAGAACAGGTGCAGCAACCCGGATTGACTACCGCAAAATTCGCCATGCACTTAGACCGTATCAGTCGCTATTTTGATATGCTTTCCCAGTCCTTTAGCATCATGGGCGATGGCATGGAAAAAGAGCAATACATGAAATTTCGCGATACGCTAACCCCCGCCAGCGGATTTCAAAGTGCACAATATCGGCTGATTGAATTTGCCAGTACCGATATCATCAATCTTGTTGACCGCAGATACCGCGAAGGCTTAGATGCGTCTGATACGGAAAAGGCTTTCGATCATCTATACTGGCAGGCGGCAGGTAAAAACTATCACACAGGTCAGAAAACGGCGCTGCTGGGTAATTTTGAGAAAAAATACAAGGCAGAATTTCTTGATTTTATAGAAAAAAACCGCAGCTTGAATCTTTGGTATTTATATAATGCCTTGCCTGAAGCGGAACGTAACAATGAAACGCTTGTGAATGCCATGCGTCACTTCGATTATACCGTAAACGTCACCTGGGTGATGGCGCATTTGAACGCTGCCCGCAAATACCTGGGCAATGCAGAAGCCACCGGCGGCAGCGATTGGCAAAAGTATATGCATCCCAAATACCAGAAGCGCATTTTCTTTCCGGGGCTGTGGAGCACCGCAGAGCTTGAAAACTGGGGTG
Source organism: Bacteroidota bacterium (assembly GCA_009918425.1). GTDB lineage: Bacteria > Bacteroidota > Bacteroidia > NS11-12g > UBA955 > RGEC01. Next base: position 2,245 of record RGEC01000134.1, on the reverse strand, counting down.
CAGAATTGCCCTAAATCACATTGCAACAAAAAAAGCACTTAATCGTTGCAAAAAATGCAACGAAAAATTTTTGATTTGCGGCAAATAGGACGTATATTTGTTGCATATTATGCAACGATTAGGATTATATGTTTATGAACATCCCCAATGGCCCGATTTTTACTGGGATTCTGCGGTTTTGATGAACCTCCTGTCGGAAGCACGTAACCTACAGGGGCGCCTTATGGGCAGAATGGAATCACTGGGTTTCGATTTACAAAATCAAGCCCTGTTGGATACCCTAACCCTGGATGTATTAAAAACCTCCGAAATAGAAGGAGAGAAACTGCATACTGGGCAAGTGCGTTCTTCTGTTGCACGAAAACTGGGCATGGAATATGCAGGCATGGTAGATTCAGAAAGGCACGTAGATGGTGTGGTAGAAATGATGCTGGATGCAACCCGAAATTGTTTTGAACCATTGACCGCCGAAAGACTCTTCGATTGGCATGCAGCCCTGTTTCCAACCGGTAGAAGCGGCATGTATAAAATAACCGTGGCTTACTGGCGGCAGGATGGTGCCGGTCCTATGCAGGTGGTATCGGGCCCAATGGGTAAAGAAAAAGTGCATTTTCAGGCCCCGAATTGCCAGCAGGTACCTGAACTTATGCAGCAATTTCTGGAGTGGTTTAATAAACAAACCCCACTCGATCCGGTTATGAAAGCCGCACTGGCCCATTTTTGGTTTGTTACCTTGCATCCTTTCGACGATGGAAACGGTCGCATAGCCCGTGCCCTGGCCGATATGCTTCTGGCTCGTGCAGATCAAAGTAACCGGCGATTTTATAGTATGTCGGCCCAAATACGTAAGGAAAGAAAACGTTACTATGCTGTACTGGAAAAAACCCAAAAAGGGGGCATGGATGTAACCGACTGGATGCATTGGTTCCTCACTTGTCTCATCAATGCCCTAAAAGCCACCGATGTAACCCTGCAAAGGGTTAGCACCAAGGCCGAATTTTGGAAATATCACAGCAGTACTGAGTTAAATGACAGACAGCGTAAAATGCTCAATAAACTTCTCGACGGCCTGAATGGCAAACTCAGCTCCTCCAAATGGGCCAAAATGGCCAAATGCTCCCGCGATACTGCCATCCGTGATATCAATGATTTGCTGGCCAAAGGTCTGTTGCAGAAAGAAGCCGCCGGCGGTAGAAGTACCCATTATGAACTGCTATTGCCAAATTAAGTAGGATAGGGCTGTTCAGAGAAAAAATCCCAACATTGCGGTCTTCTTTTCTGAACAAAGCCCGCCTTTATCTGTTATGATTCCTGATAATATCGCAGTTAGCGGGCTAAGGGAATGAACCAACAAAATTATCAGGCACTTACTGAAACCGAAAAAGACCGCATCATCGAAATGGCCTGGGAAGATCGCACGCCCTTTGAGGCTATCGAAGCCCAGTTTGGCCTGCCCGAATCGAGAGTCATCGCCCTCATGCGCAGAGAACTTAAGCGCAGAAGCTTCAATCTATGGCGCAAACGGGTAAATACCGGCGTGAGCCAAAAACACGCACAAAAGCGCAACCCTGAAATTGAGAGATTCAAATGCAGCAGGCAGAAGTCCATCTCCAACAACAAAATCAGCAAGCGCTAATATGCAAAACCTTTTTCCTGCCGCCTACAACGAGATATTGGTAAAAATTGAAAACATTGATCCCGTTGCTTACGGAAAATCGCGTAATCACATCCATGGTGCCGTTACCCGGCTATCGCCCTACATTTCCCGTGGGGTCATCAGCACCCGACAGGTGTTGCACAGCGTGCTTCAGCGGGGTTACAAGCTGCCGCAAATAGAATCGTTTGTAAAAGAACTCTGCTGGCGCGATTATTTTCAGCGGCTTCTGCAAAATAATCCAGACTTGCATCAAAAAGCAATGTATGCTGAGCCCAAAGGTTTTTCGCGGGCAGGGCTACCCGCGGCTCTAATCAATGGCAAAACACAAATTACAGCCATTGACCGCGCCATTCATAATTTATATCAACAGGGGCATATACACAATCATTTACGGTTGTACATCGCTTCATGCATCTGCAATATAGCTAAATCAAAATGGCAAGATGGAGCACGGTGGATGTATTACTATTTAAAGGATGCCGATATAGCATCAAATTTTGCCTCTTGGCAGTGGGTTAGCGGAGCATCGCGTGAAAAAAAATATTTCGCCAATCAAAGTAATATAAACATGTTTTGCTTTACGCAAGA
>RGEC01000133.1 GCA_009918425.1 Bacteroidota bacterium | reverse complement strand
GCACCTTTATCTCGACTTTGATGGAGTCTTGCATCCGAATTTTGTCGGCAAAGGTCAGTTGTTTTCCCATATGCCGAAGTTCACCAAACTGAATATAACGAATTAAAGTCAGATTTACAAGTTAACAACTCAGAGTTCTTGGTTTGGGACATAATGGCAAAGGGATTTAGTCCAGTTTGTGATCGATTATTGAGTTTTGAAGTGATAGAACATTTGCCTTCTGAGGAGGGTGTGGCCAACTATGCCGGAAGCCTTAAATCCGGAGGCATGGCTGCTTTCAGCGTGCCCAATAAATGGTGGATTTTTGAAACCCATGGTGCCCGCCTTCCATGGTTGCCCTGGAACCGCGTACCCTTTTTCTCCTGGCTGCCCAGATCCATTCATGAACGCTGGGCCAATGCCCGTATTTATTCCAAGAAACGCATAAAAAAACTGCTTGAAAAACACGGTTTTGAAGTGATTGATATGCAATACATAATGGCTCCTATGGATGTTATCCGCTGGAAACCGCTTCAAAACTTCCTCAGGAAATATGTTTTTAATTCGGATACGACCCGCATTCCCTTCAAATCCGTCAGTATCTTTGTAACCGCCAGAAAAAAATAATCATGAAATTTTATATATCCTTTTTAGCCCTGCTGTTCACAGCTGGCACAGCGCTGTCTCAATCAGCCTCAACAAACGAGAACGCATCATCTAAGCTTTGGTATCAGCAGGCGTTCAACAAGAAAAAGAATTTTAGCATTAAGCTGGATAAAGCCTACAAACTTGTCGAGAATTTAAATCCCACCGAAATCGTGGTGGCTGTTATTGATGGCGGAACCGATCCACATCATCCCGATTTGCAGGCCAATATGTGGCATAACCGCAAGGAAATTCCTTTTAACAACCTCGATGACGACAATAACGGCTACACCGACGACACCGTAGGCTGGAACTTTATTGGCGGTAAAGACGGTCAAATGGTAGGTTGTGATAATCTCGAAATTGTGCGTCTTGTGCGCGATCAAGCCAGAGAATTTGAGGGTTTTAAAGCCGAAGACAACCCCGATAAGCGTATGGTAGCGCGCTATGAGAATTATCTTAAAATGAAACAGGATGTGGAAGAGAACAGGGAAAAGTTTACCAAGCAGCTTGAAAGAGTAAAACCTTTTCTGGATACGATTCAGGGGATTGTCAATAAAATAGGTACCGATAATCCTACAGAAGCCCAGGTAAATGCGTATGAACCTAAAACTTTTATGGAATCTCTCATCTTTGGCTTAATGAAACAAAATGGAATGACATTTAATGACCTCATCAAAGGTTTAAAAGAGCAAATAAAGCAAGTTGAAGTTAGGGCCAATTGTCAGTATAATATTGATTATGATCCCCGTTCTATTGTGGGCGATAATTACAGCAATGCAAATGAGCGATTTTATGGAAACAACAATGTAGCCGGTCCTGATGCATTCCACGGAACCCATGTGGCCGGTATTATAGCCGCTGTGCGTGGAAATGGCATTGGCGTTGAAGGCGTGGCTTCCAAGGCCAGAATTATGGTGGTGCGTGTGGTACCTGACGGCGACGAACGCGATAAGGATGTTGCCAATGGCATTCGCTATGCGGTGGATAATGGTGCCAAAATCATCAATATGAGTTTTGGTAAAGGATATTCCTACAACAAGCAGGTGGTAAATGAAGCCGTGGAATATGCTGTTGGTAAAGGTGTTTTATTGGTGCATGCGGCGGGTAATAGCAACAATGACAATGATGCCATAGCCAACTATCCGAACGATTCACTGGGAGCAGGCCGTTTTGCTGCAACCTGGATTGAAGTGGGTGCCAGCCAGCAGAATAGCAAAGAACTGCCTACAGATTTCAGCAACTACGGCAAAAACAATGTGGATTTGTTTGCCCCCGGTTATGAAATTTACAGCACCACTCCCAATAACGGTTATGAAAACGCAAACGGAACCAGTATGGCTTCACCTGTAGTGGCCGGAGTAGCAGCCCTGGTTTGGAGCTGTTATCCCAATCTTACCGCCGTTCAGGTGAAAGATGTATTGATGAAAAGCGTAACCAAACACAATGGCAAGGTAATTTTGCCCGGTACAAAATCGGATAAAGTTAAATTTTCAGAATTGTCCATTTCAGGTGGTGTAGTAGCATACTTGTTTTTTTAGCTGCTTTTTCTCTTGCAGATACCCTTTGGAGTCAGGGAAATAAGCTCAATATTGTGGGTTCCGCACCCAAAAACATGACCATTTGCGGACTCACGGATACGGCAAGGGTTACGGTTTTAAATATTAGCAGCTCCGCCGTTAATGGAAACGCCGTTACATTAACCCTGCCCACCGGCATGCGCTATGTTCCCGGCTCTGTAAGCGGAACCGGGGTGGCGGAAAGCAATATTACCAACCTGAACAGACCCATATTTTCGGCACCTAATTTGGCCATTGGCAAATCCTTCACCTTCCGCTATCGTGTGCGGGCAAATTGTGATATGATACCGGTGGTGAGCGGCCCCACCAATCCCAGTATCAGCATTCGCGTGGATTACAGCGGAAACTATGATGCGGCTTTATCTCTGCCTTTTACTTCTGCAATTCCCTCACTGGGTTATAACAGTATTACCAACCAGACATTCACCGGCAATGTGGGAGATAAGTTTGTGCGCCGGGTCACATTCACCAATTTTGGGAAAGGCCCGCTACTGAACCTGCGACTGGTGCGTGTGAAAGGGAAAGATCTGATACTAAAGTCTGAAGCCGGTTTCAGCCACCGCTACAATCTTGATTCTGTCATCACAACTATAACCAAGACAGATATTCAGAAAGTGGGCAACAAAGACACGTTTCTGGATCAGAATGAAAGCATAGCCTTTTCAGACACCTTTACCATTATAGGTTGCATATCGCTCAGCACAAGCTACGATCTGGCCTGGGGCTGTGACGGTAAATTCTGTCAGGTGGTGAAAAATACGGCTACCACGGCTATCAGTAATGCCAGTCCCAATTTACAGGTTGTCATTAGCAGCAATATTCAGCATGTTTACAACAACACTACAGTGAGTAAATTCACCATGCGTATTGCCAATATTGGGCAAATGACAGCAATAGCTTCCGACGCCCTCATATTTCAAACGCTAAATCCCGGTGGGGGTTTTTATAATTATGAATTATCCCGCATCGATTCCACAAGTGTAAGACTTCAAAAGGGATGGAAAGGTTCAGCCAACAGGGCATACACTGATACATTTCTGGCCAATCTGGCAACTCCCTGCTGGTCCGCCGGTACCATGGGTGGCTTTAGGCTGAGACTTGGTAATATGCTACCCAAAGATACGCTATATATCACCTGGGATGTGTATCGCTGTGCCAATACCAACTGCAACACCGGTTTTTATGAACTGGGCTTTGGCTACAGGGTTTTGTACAAAAACCAGTGCAATAACATACTAAGCACAGGAAATCAGTGGACCATTGGTTACAACTATTCCGGGGGCGCAGTTACGCCCTACACCCCTACGGATTTGCAGCAAAACGAGATTAAGCCTTTCCGTTACACGTTCAGTGGTATGGGCAATGTGCCACTGCACACCAGTGCCTCCATCCGCATAGATATGGTATTGCCAAATACCCTCACGCACAGCCTTACCAAATCAGACTTCTACATTGACAATCCCAACCTCACAGCTATCTGGTCTCCTGACAGCCTGAAGATGGTAAAAGATACCCTTAGGGCGTTTATGGGTCGCAGTTTGGCATTTGGGTTAACCAATTCCGAATTGACCGTAAGGCTGAAAGGAGTGTGTGCCTCAGGAAGTAACAACAACAATCTGCCACTAACCCTCATTTATGCCTATAATCCCAATACAAGCGCACATCCGAACCTATGGATCAAGCCTGTTTGTAATACAGTAAATGTGAAGGTGCACTGCAGCAACATCTGTAACCGCGGTGGTATGCTTTTTCGCAATTTCGAATTGTATCGCAGCAACTTCGGAGCGCCGGATAATGACAACAACGGTCTGGCTGATGGTTCCGGTACTATAGATAAACTAAAAATCCGAAGCGAAAGGATAATGTTTGGCGATACGCTGACCACGATTTTCCGAGGCAGACCCAGAAATGCTTCCGGTATTACCAGCTGGCGATATGGGTATGCAGAATCCTTCGTTACCAATGGTGATTATATCACTGTAGTTGATGCTAAGCTGGAAGTTTATAAAGGCATTACCAAGGTATCAGGCAACTGTGGTGCCGTGAAATGGAGAAAAGTGAGCAGCGGTGTAAATGCAACATTTTATTTTGACTTTACCGTAGATAGCATCTGGGCAGGCGGATGTTTAAGTTCCACATTCAGATACTCGCAAAACGACAGCGTGAGCCTGATTGTTCGCTACAGGGTTAATAAAAACCGCGGGCAGACAACCCAGCCCATGAATTTCAGCAACCGCTTTTACCTGGCATCTGCGGCCAATCCTACCTCTTCGCAGTCCTATCAATGTGATACATTCTCGGGTAATTGTATTTTGTACGGGTATATTTTTCATAACTGGGGAACCGATAATATCAGCTATGCCAGTTGTAATGAACTCGCCATAAGCCAGAATTTTTACCTGGGAATTGGCAATTGTTGTAATTACGGCGGAGGCAACATATTCCCGTTCGAATACCGCAGCTGGGGCAGACCGGTTGCTATGAAGCTGACCTTGCCAGCCGGCCTGAGGTTGGGCAGGACCAGTTTCATTCAGTACAGAACCGCCGGCACCAACAATACGGTCACCGAACGAAAAGATACTGTTCCATTCCGCAAAGGAAGCACGTATTGGTTTGATTTTACCAAATACTACAAGGATTCCGGAGGTACGGTCAATTATAGCGATGATGGATTTCACGGCACATTCTGGTATACCGTTTATCCCACATGCGATCTGATTCCCAATGTAGCGTATAGGATTCAGTACGATTATATTTACGAAAAGCGGGGTGCAATGGGTAAAGGTTATGATACGGTAACCTCCCAAATGATGAATTCCCATGATTATTTTACATTTGCACCGCCTAAGTTCACATTACAGCCGGCATTGCCCATTGTTTATGGTACAAAAGACACTGTTGAATGGGAGGTTCGGTATACCAATCCTTCTACTACTTTCACTGCAAATACCATCTGGCTCTCTCCGGCCAAAAACAGCAACATCCGTGTGGTACAGATTCGGGATTGGGTGAAAGATACCATTATTAAGCCCGTAAATGACATTTACCGGGGAGGGTCGCTGGCTGCAGGGCAAACCAGAAGTTTCAAAGTCAGGGCGGTGTTCAGCAATTGCACCCCAGACAGCCTCCTGTTATTCGGTGGCTGGAACTGCCAGACCTATCCTGCCGATTTTACCTCCAATACCTGTGTAACGGTCTCTACCAAACTGTATCTGGAGCCATTGAATACGCGGTTAAATCTTACTATTACCGATTCGCTCAGCAAATTTGATCTGTGTTATCCAAACCGGATGACCCTGGTCATCGATAATGTTCAGTCCGTTACCGCACATCAGCTAAAGGCACGAATTACCCTGCCCATTGGTATGGATATCATCTCAGGCAATAATATCATTAGGTATCCGCATAAAACTGCGGCTGTGAAATTATCCAATCCTACTTTGCTCGCAGGCACTACCTGGGAGTGGGATTTGGCCAAGCTTATATCGGGTCTGTCGTCAGGGTTTCCGGGAACGGTTGACACCAACCGAAACAAAATCATCATCACTTTCAGGGTTAAGACCAATTGCGATTACGCCTCAGGCAGTTTTATCTCAGCAAGAGCCACTTCCAATATCCGTTGCGGTGATCCTGTTCCGGCAAACACGTCCTACACCAATCCACTCGAAATCAGAGGGGTGGTTAAAACAATATACACGCAGGTAAAAAACTGGACAGACTCCATTTTGCCCTGTGAAAAACCCTCCATCTCCAAAATCAGGGTAATTGTTCTGGGACCCAGGGAAACAGATTCCAATGACAGGGTTGAAGTAATTTTACCACCCGGCATTTCAAGGGATGTTTCCTATTTTAATGCCGTTCGGAATTCTCCCAATAAAGATTCTGT
>RGEC01000132.1 GCA_009918425.1 Bacteroidota bacterium | reverse complement strand
AAAACCGCCATAGCAGAAGGCCTCGCCCACAGAATCATTCGTGGTGATGTGCCTGAAAACCTCAAATCCAAAATAATTTACAGCCTGGATATGGGCGCACTCATTGCCGGAGCCAAGTACAAAGGCGAATTTGAAGAGCGACTGAAAGCCGTGGTTAAAGAGGTGATTGGCAGTGCCGGTGAGGTGGTGTTGTTTATAGATGAAATTCACACCCTGGTGGGTGCCGGACGCAGCGATGGAGCCATGGATGCGGCCAATATATTGAAACCTGCACTGGCAAGGGGTGAGCTTCGTTCTATTGGTGCCACTACCCTCGCAGAATATCAGAAATACATAGAAACAGACAAAGCACTGGAACGCAGGTTTCAGAAAGTAATGGTCGAAGAGCCTGACACCCAGGAATCCATTAGCATTCTGCGTGGTCTGAAGGAAAAATATGAGGTGCACCACCAGGTGCGTATTAAAGATGAAGCAATTATTGCCTCGGTTGAAATGAGCCAGCGTTATATTAATGATCGTTTTTTGCCGGACAAGGCCATTGACCTGCTGGATGAAGCAGCCAGCAAATTGCGCCTTGAAATGAACAGTGTTCCCGAAGATCTCGACGAGCTTAACCGCAAAATCATGCAACTGGAAATTGAGCGTGAGGCCATTAAAAGGGAAAATGACCATACCAAACTGGGCAGGCTCAATGAAGAAATTGCCAACCTGAGCGAAGAACGCAATACCCTGAATGCCCAGTGGCAAAACGAAAAAGCGGTGTTGAACCAGATTCAGGAAAAGAAAGAACTGATAGAGCAATACAGAATTGAAGCAGAACAGGCTGAAAGAGAGGGAAATTATGGTCGAGTGGCCGAATTGCGCTATGGGCTTATCAAGCAGGCCGAAGAAGAATTATTTGCCCTCACGGTAAAAATGGGAACCGGCGACCGCAAAAGCATGGTAAAACAGGAAGTGGATGCAGAAGATATTGCGGATGTAGTAAGCAAATGGACAGGTATTCCGGTTTCCAAAATGCTGCAAAGCGAGAGGGAAAAACTGCTGTTGCTGGAACAGGAACTTCACAAGCGGGTGGTAGGCCAGGAAGAAGCTATTGCTGCACTATCAAACGCCATCAGGCGCAGCCGTGCCGGTTTGCAGGACCCTAAAAAGCCCATCGGTTCGTTTATTTTTCTGGGAACCACCGGTGTAGGCAAAACCGAACTGGCTAAGGCACTCGCCGATTATCTGTTTAATTCTGATGCTGCTATGGTGCGTATAGATATGAGCGAATACCAGGAGAAACATACTGTAAGCCGCCTGATTGGCGCGCCTCCGGGCTATGTGGGTTATGACGAAGGTGGTCAATTAACTGAATCCATTCGGAGAAGACCTTACAGCGTGGTATTGCTGGATGAAATTGAAAAAGCCCATCCGGATGTATTCAACATTCTTTTGCAGGTTCTGGACGATGGTCGCTTAACCGACAACAAAGGCAGAACCGCCAATTTCAGAAACACCATCATCATCATGACCAGTAACCTGGGCAGCGATATCATCAGAGAAAATTTTGAAAATCTGGAAACAGGCGATAAAGATGCCATTATTGCATCCACCAAAACCAAGGTATACGATTTGCTGAAACGCAGTATCAGGCCAGAGTTTTTGAACCGAATAGATGAAGTGGTGATGTTTGAACCTTTAAACCGCGACAATATCCGCAGCATTGTGGAAATGCAAATGCAGGAAATTCAGGATCGTCTAAAGCAAGCCGATGTTGCACTGACATGGACGGAAGCTGCGATAGACTGGCTGGCACAGCTGGGATACGACCCGCAGTTTGGAGCAAGGCCCTTAAAAAGGGTGCTTCAGAAAAGGGTGCTGGATGAACTCAGCAAAAGAATACTGTCAGGTGAACTGAGCAAAGAAGGACAGATAAAAATGGATTATCAGGGACAGGATTTGCTATTTGTCAATCCCTGATTACTCTTTATCCCAAAGGTCAAAAGTGCGGATATTACCGCGAGACTGACCGTTGATAGCCAGCACATCTGACAAAGAAATCCGAAGCATTTGTTTTTGAAGGCGGTTGTATTGCCAGTCCATTTCAGAGTTGAGACCTACGGCCTGCAATTCAGGTATAGGACTGTCTTTGGGGTAGGTTTTATACAGATATGCCTTCACTTCCTCCATTAACTGCGGTTTTTCCAGTTCACCTGCCTTGTTGCGTGCATGAAATACAATGGTGTTACGTGTTCCGGCCGGGACTTCGGAGGTGAAACTACCCAGAATGGCATAATCTTTTCCACTCATGGGCGATCTTACCGGCTTTATTTTCAGGTACTCGGCATCAGTACGAATGGTATCACCGTAAATGCTAAAAAGGTAGGTTATATCATGCATAACCGTTTTACGAACAATTTGCTCTGAATTCAACAATTGCTTGTACTCATCAAACTCTGCACTGCTGATAAGTTTATTGGCGGCCTGAAATGAAAGATCGCTAAGCATCTGATCGCGAAATACATTCCAGTTGAGCAATTCTACTGCTTTTCCTGAAACGGCATCAAATCGAATAAGATATTCACTTTTCAAAAGCGGATCATTCTTTTTTACCGGTTGGATATATTTCTCATCCTGATAAAAATTGAGTTTATATTCCAATGGTTTTCCGGTATTCCTAAAAATCATGTAAAACGTATCCAACTTAAGATCAAGGAAATAATCATTCACATTGGTAATATATTCCTGGGTTATGACGCGATAACTAAACCATTTTGATTTTTTCAGTGACGACTGCACAATCAGGGTATCTCCCGCTTTTACATTACTGAATATTGCAAAAAATGCAAAACAAAGGCTATACAAACGACACATTCGGTACATAGACGAACTATGAATGCAAATTGTTTACCAAAGTTTTAAAAAGTGCATTTCTTTTCAAACTTAGCATGTTGTGGACGGTAAAAAGACGATAAAGAGTAAATTTGCGGACGTAGATCGGGATGTAGCGCAGTCCGGTAGCGCACTACGTTCGGGACGTAGGGGTCGCTGGTTCGAATCCAGTCATCCCGACCACCATCCAAAGCCCACACGATAGTGTGGGTTTTTTAATGCACCAGCAAGCCCAAGCTCCGCTTGAAGGCGAAGATGGGGCATTAAAAAATCCGGGCGGTAGCCCGGGCTTTGGATGGTGGTAACCTCCCCCAACGGTTCACGAGCGAAGCGAGTAATCCCATCAACCTAAGTCACGCTTCGACAAGCTCTGCATGACAAGCCGCGGTAGCCCGGGCTTTGGATGGTGGACTTAATTCAGTTGAGAGTTTAAAGTTGAAAGTCTAGAGTTGTAAACCGAGACAGTCATGCTTCGACAAGCGCTGCATGACATTAAAAAACCCGGGCAATTACCCGGGTTTTTATGAGAACTTTAATAATCTTACGCTTTTATTACGCCATAACAGGAACCGGTTCCTGCTCGGGAGCAGAACCCATAAATTTCAGATGTTTCACGTGCGATTTAATGGCGTCCAGGAAGGTTTTATGTTCCAAAAATGGAATTCCATATTCAGCGCAGGTTTCTTTCACAATTTTATTGATGGCAGGATAATGAACATGGCTAATTCTTGGAAACAAGTGATGTTCTACCTGAAAATTCAGTCCGCCGAGCGCCCATGTCAAAAATGCACTGTCTGTGGCAAAATCCGAAGTGGTCTTCACCTGGTGAATAGCCCACTCATTTTCTATAACCTCTTTGTCTGTAGTGTAGGTTGGTGATACAAATTCAGTGTGGTCTACCACGTGAGCCATCTGAAACACAACCGAGAGTATCCAGCCTAATAAGAAACAGGCTATGAAATAACCCAAGAAGATCTGTAAATAAGAATAATCGGTGTGATTTGCGATGTAGTAAAAGGGCAATACAATAAAGAGAAACAAATGAGCAACTTTGCTTACCCAGAAGAGTACACGCTGGGTGTTGGTGTACTTGAATTTCGGGCTATGCTTAGAGATTTTCTGATTGATATACTTTTTGGTGTCTTTGCTGATAATCCACATAAAATACAAACCGCCATACAGCAATATCCAGTAAATGTGCTGGAATTTATGTATACCACGCTTCTTTTGTCCATGGTGAAAACGGAAGAACATTCCCGCATCCAAATCATCATCCATTCCTTCTACATTGGTATATGTATGATGGTTTACCACGTGCTTTTGTTTCCAGAAATAGGCATCACCACCCAAAAAGTTAAGCGAATAGGCCATAAGGGCATTTACACGGGGATTGCTTGAATAACTGTCATGACTTCCATCATGCATGATATTGAAGCCTATAAGGGCCATACTTACTCCAAAAAGGCAGCAAAGCAGCAGGGCAAACCATGCACTTTGCGGGGTAAAGAATACCAGCCACACGTACAATGCCACAAACATAGAAATGATTACGATTGACTTACCAATTAAAGCTGAGTTACCATAAGGCGTGGTATTGTTGGCTTTAAAGTAAGCGTCTGTCTTTTGTTTCAGGGAAGCCATAAAACCGGTACCCTGATTTTGAAAAGTTATAGTTGCCATAAGTTGTATAAGATGGAGTTAAACTCCACTTGCAAATATAACACGTTACAAGTATAGGCATGACAAATTTTAGGATATCGACTGATTATGATTGTGCAATATTATTTTAGACAACGCTACAAAGCAACAAAGACCGCATATTGCGGCCTTTGTCCTAAAATTTACACTTGTTGAAATTATCCCTTCATCACGCTATCAAAGATGGCTTTGAAAGCGGCGGGATCGTTCATGGCGATGTCGGCAAGCACCTTGCGGTTAATTTCCAGTTTGCTGTTGTTGAGCTTGCCCATGAACTGGCTGTAGCTGATACCATTTTCGCGGCAGGCGGCATTGATACGCACAATCCACAGCGAGCGGAACTCACGCTTTTTAACCTTACGGTCGCGGTAAGCGTAGGTCCAGCCTTTTTCTACGGCGTTCTTGGCTACGGTCCAAACATTAGAGCGACGTCCAAAGTAACCTTTGGCGTGCTTCAGGATTTTCTTTCTGCGAGCCCTGCTCGCTACGTTGTTGACTGATCTTGGCATAGTATGTTAGTTTAGTGGCTTTAGCGATGTGGTTTCACACATACTTTGGGGGCTACGGCCATGGTTTCTGTTTTATTTGCCCAGGCGAAGCATGAATTTTACATTGCTCATGTCTGCATCGGTAACGATGGCGTCATTTCCGAGGGCACGCTTACGTTTAGTTGCCTTCTTGGTAAGAATGTGATTCTTGAAAGCCTTGGCGCGTTTTACTTTTCCGGTGCCGGTTACCTTGAACCGCTTTTTAGCACTGGAATTGGTTTTCATTTTAGGCATATCTGTATTTCTTTTATTTTTTTCCTTTGGGTGCAAGCAGTATTGCTACTTTCTTGCCTTCTTCTTTGGGTTCCATCTCAAGCTTGGCAACACCTTCTTCTATGAGGGCATTGGCAAAACGCATAAGCAAATCCACACCACGCTGTTTGTATATGATGGTTCTGCCCCTGAAAAACACATAGGCGCGTACTTTATTTCCTTCATTCAGAAAACTGCGCGCGTGTTTGAGTTTAAAGTCAACATCATGGTCGTCGGTATTGGGCCCGAAACGGATTTCCTTGACCAATTGTTTTACCGCGTTGGCTTTGATTTCTTTCTGCTTCTTCTTTTGTTCGTAAAGAAACTTTTTGTAATCAACGAGTTTACAGACCGGAGGGGTTGCGGTGCCTGATATTTCAACCAGATCTACACCCAGCTCGTAGGCCATTTCTATGGCTTTGGCCGTGGGGTAAACGCCCTGTTCAACATTGTCTCCGACAAGGCGCACCTCAGGGGCAACGATTTTTTCGTTGATGCGGTGCAAATCTTCCTTTTTGCGCGGACCTCTGTTGAATTGACCGGGAGTACTCAATTTTTGTTAAATTTTTGTTTCGCCAACGACCTGATCTGTGAAAACCTGAAGTGCCATACTTCCTAGGTCTCCGCCACCATGCTTCCTTACAGACACCTCACCTGCGGCGGCTTCTTTCTCGCCTACGATGAGCATGTAAGGGATTTTGGCGACTTCGGCATCCCGGATTTTGCGGCCGGCTTTCTCCGATCGTTCGTCAACGAAGGCGCGAATATCGGCCTTTTTTAGGAATTCTGCAACATGAATTGCA
>RGEC01000131.1 GCA_009918425.1 Bacteroidota bacterium | reverse complement strand
GTTCTTTCGGACTCTTGCGTATTTTTCCAAAGTCTCAAAGTGGCATCCCGTCCACCGCTGATCATCCTGCCTTGTGGTAATGCAGAAATACTAAAAACACTGTTTGAATGAGAAGCATTTTCTGACTGCAATTGCAAATCCCTGTTATAAACCCTAATTACATTATCGCTGCTGCCTGCCCACAGATTGTGCTCATGATCATAACACAGTGCCCGCGTACTTTCCGGTGAATTATTAATTTTTCCAACTACCTGAAACTGCTTGTCCCAAAACAAAATTTGGCCATCGCCCCCTGATGAAATATACCCATCAGCAGTAACTATCAATTTGTATAATCCTTTCTTATGGGCTTCAAACCTTCTGACCGTGGGTGCGCCAGACAAAATATCCGGCAGAACAAACAGTTCGCCACCGCGCGTTCCTGCAAGTAAAATTGAACTATCCTCATCATAAGCGAGGCAGTAAACATTGTCGGGAATGCGGGCCAGCAAAACACCATCCTTTGCTTCCACATTCCACCTTACCAGCATCCCATCGCCGCCGGCAGAAAAGAAGCCTCCTGCACCATCCGAGCATAACGCATATACCGCCGATTGATGCCCGGTGTATGTTTTGATGTGGTTTGCCTGTAATTTCGCAGCCATGCCGTTGGATCGTCTGATGTTTCCGCTACCCGGTAAAAAAATTGCCTTCTGGAAAATTACCGAGGATGCAGAAATGCTTTTACAAATGTACAACCCAACAGCGGAGGAGATTGTTTTTTTGCAGGGACTTCATGAAAACAAGCGATTGCATTTTCTAAGTAGCAGGTTGCTGCTTCGCACCCTTGTTCCCGAAGGAAAACTAACCAAAGATGAGGTGGGAAAACCCCATTTTGAAGGAGGATTACCGCACCTAAGCATCAGCCACAGTGGAAACTTTGCTGCCGCTATCATCGACGAAAACGGCCCTACAGGCATTGACATTGAAACCCAAGGTCCCAAAATTCTCAGAATTGAGGATAAATTTTGCAATGCCGAAGACAAATCCAACATTCGCAGAACCCACCATAGCCTTTGCCTGCTCATTATCTGGGGTGCAAAGGAAAGCCTGTATAAATGGTATGGTAAAAAAGAAGTGGATTTTAAAAAACATATGACCGTGGGACCATTTGAGACGGGCGACTCAGGCCGGTTTTCAGCTTCTTTCCACAAGCCCGGAACACAACAGGATTTTATTATGGAATATGCCGTTTTCGACGGGCATGTAGCCGTCTGGATTCACGAATTGCTATAACCTGGCGGAACGTCCTTTCAATAGGCGCATACACACTTTCAGCAACAGCCTGAAACGAATTTTGCCTTTCAGGCGCGCATGGGGATTCCGGGCTTTGAAAAACCCGTAGACCAAAAAAAACGTCAGGATAAAACCTGCATCGGCGGCAATACAGGCGCCATAAACGCCCCAGCAGGGAATCAGCCAGAAACCAACTGCTGTCTGCAGCACAAGTCCGCATACATTCGCAATAAAAAGTGCCTTAAACCTGTTTACGGCGTGCAAATAATGGCTGAATAAACTGGAAGCCGCCACAGCCAGTATGGCAGGAATAAGCAGCAATGACGTGTCTTTCAGGGTTTCAAAACCTTTGCCAAACACCCATACAAAAATTCCTGACGGCAATACAGCCATAAACAAACAGGCAAGGACAGTGCCGAAAAGGGCAAAAATCGCATAGCGAAGGGTAATATCTGCCTTGAAATTTTCATTTTTACTGCGCAAAATCCTTACATGGGCTATGGTGCCAAAGCTGTTGGCAAAAATCCAGATGGCATCTGCAATAAGCAGTGCATTGGCATAAATACCTGCGGCTGAGTGATTGCCCAGTAAAAAGGTTAGCGTATACAAACTAAGGCGATACGCCAGAAATTGCGCCAGGTGGCCATTCTGGCTCCAAAATCCATGGGTAAAAAGTTCACCCGGAGGCCATTGTCTGTTTTTCAGTGCCAGACCAATTTCCTGATTGAGCAAGCCCGTGCTTAATATCAAAACCACCGCGTAAGCAAGAACCATCGAAGTAATGACCGAAGAAACAGAAACACTCAGTGAAAGTGTTGTAAATGCAAACGTTAACAAAAGCAACAGCTTCAATACTTCCAACAACAATTGCAGCCTGTTTCGCTGCCGAACCAACGCCAAACCCTGTTGCACATTGTACTGAATATTCAACAGCAGCAAGGGCAAAGCCAAAGAAGAAACTTTCCATGCCAGCGCTGAGGTAAAGAAGTAACTCAAACCTACAAACCCCATCAGAATCACAACTAACGACCACACAATGCTTACAGGAAATACGGAAGCCATGGAATGCCGCTGCAGGGCGTTGGCCAGGTTGCTTCCACCCACATAATCATTGCCTGTAGCCAGCAATCCTGCCCAAAATAAAATCAATCCCAGTTCTCCCCTGCCTTCCGGCCCCATCCAGCGCGAGCAAAGCACCACAAATACTGCTGCCAGGGCAGTTCTCAACAACTGACTAATGAATGTACTGAGTGCGCTGCTGTTACTCATGCGTTTGATTGCTGCAGAAAAACCGACAAAGCTGATAGGCGAAAATACCATTTCAAGGCATTCTCATCGCCTTCCTGTAAATTTTTCAGTAACCGCTCTCTATTGGGCCTAGATGCCCACGGATCCAATGTTTCTGACATAAAATAGCCACTCCAGGCATTACGGTGCTTCCATGTAAGAGCAGCATCGGGCACGGTAAACCCTTTTTTATCTACCCGCCAGCGCACACTTTCCGGCATCACATCCTGCAGCGCATCGCGCAGCACCCCTTTGGTATAGCCATTTTTGATCTTGTCCTTCAACGGTACATTCAACCATTTTGCCAGCTGCTTATCATCGGCAAACGGATTGCGGCTCTCCAGCCCATGCGCCATGCCGTTCAGGTCTTCCCAGGCAAGCATCTGCCGTAGTTTTTGTCCGTAAAAATCGGCCTGCATTTTATGGTCCGCTCTCAGGTGTGACAATCGAGGTAAATACAGGTCATTACGCCATAAATCAGCGTTTAACATACCGCCGGCTTGCCTTTTAGCGGCCATACCCGATAAAAATGGCAGGAATATTTTTGCCTGTAACTTCAGGTTTTCTTTAAAAGCTTCCCTGTAGGATACCGGCAAATGATTTTTCCCAATAAACATTCCCTGCAAAGTCCAGAAATCGCGATACAAATAATCGGGATAACCACCAAACAGCTCATCGGCACCCTGTCCATTAAAGAAAACCGTAACTCCCTTCGATTTAGCCCGCCTGCAAAGCTCAAAATGAGCCAGATTGTTCCAGGCAATGGGAGGCAAATCGGTGGCACGGGCAACTTCTTCCAGTAAATGCGGTCCGGCATCCTCTATGGCGAAGCTATGCCATTCCGCACGATTAAATTCGGCAACCTGCTGCTGCCATTGGCGCTCATCCGATTTCGGATCTGAAGAAATTATAGAAAACAGCGAAATAGAAGCATCTGCACCCATCAATTTTCTGGCAATGCCAATCACCGCGGCACTGTCAAGCCCACCACTTACCGCAAAACCCAGCGGAACATCCGACATCAGTCGTTTGCCAACACTGCTTTCCAACTGTGAACGCAAATCAGCATCGGGTTTTTCTTCATTTTCAGGGTAATAAACGATTTCTGTTTCCAAGGTTTGCAAATCCACGTCCATGCCTTCTTGCACAGACATTATTTCACTGTAAAAACCTTGATCCGGCAGCATAACACCTTCGCATAAATGATGAAAAACCGCCTGTGGATTGATGCTTGCGGTATTCAGAAAATGCCGCAGTGCCCGGGTTTCTGATGAAAAGG
This sequence comes from Bacteroidota bacterium, assembly GCA_009918425.1. Taxonomy (GTDB): domain Bacteria; phylum Bacteroidota; class Bacteroidia; order NS11-12g; family UBA955; genus RGEC01. The sequence goes on along the minus strand of RGEC01000131.1, from coordinate 2,390 downwards.
CAAAAGCCGTGTCGGTTTGTGTAAAAACCAGCGGTTTAACGCCCGTGGTATCTCGGCGCAGGTGCAATATGCGTTTTTGGAGATCGGCAAAGCCCATGGAAAAAAATCCGTCAAGCCGCTGCACTGCTTCCGAACCCCGGTTCTGTAGTAATCTAAAAAGTGTCTCTGTGTCAGTTCTGCTTTGGTTCTCAAAACCGAATTCTCCGTCGAGGTCTCTGAAATTAAAGATCTCACCGTTGTAGCACAAAACCTGCTTATCACCCCAAAACGGCTGGTGACCGGCAGGACCGGGCTTGATAATACTCAATCTTCTGTGCACAAAGGCCGCCATGAATTCACCTTCGGCAGTTTCTATGTGTGGCAGTTTAAGTTCCGGTAAAGTGCAATTTCCGCCATATGCATGGACTTTCCACTGTGTATCAATCAGCACAAAACCTTCATCATCCGGACCTCGGTGAGCAAGGTCATCCGAAAATTGCAGACATATTCCGGCTACTTCCCTTGCAGGTAAAGGCTTTAGGCTCACTATTCCGGCAATTCCGCACATACTTACTTGATCAGGGTATCATATAATAATTCATAAGCATGTAAAACGGCTTCGCCATTAAACTGCTTTCGGGCAGATGATGCAATATAGTTCCTGTCTTCCGAAAATTCACCGGATTTTCGAAAGGCCTCTAACAATGTCTCTTCACTATCAGCATCGCAGCAAATTCCCATTTTATCATCGATATGAATATCAGCACCTTTGCAAGGCGTATAAATAGCAGGAACACCCAGGCAGAGGGCCTCAGCAATTACCAGCCCAAATGTTTCATAGAGACTGTAACTCAATAAAAAGTCCGCATTTTGCATGCGTTGCAGCAAGAGCATTTTATCGGCTACAGGGGGCAAACATTCTATATTCTCCCAGGCATAATCCGGATGCGCCATTTTGAACTGTTTACAGGCATCTTCAGGCACATTTAGTTGCAAGCGGGCGTTTGGATTTTCTTTTACGTACTGAGAAAATACCCGTATGATTTTATCTGTTTGCTTTTGCCTTAGGTTGAAATTGGAAACATGCAGAAAGACAAGCCCTTCATGCTTTTGATTTGCAATAGCTGCAGAAGTAAAAGCACTATCTACGGGATTGGGGATTTCCAGTATTTTCCGGCCGGTAGCCTTGGATACAGCCTCTGCCAGATTGGCAGAAACGGCGGTAACAGCCGAAGCCCTGCGCATTGCCCATGCGGTCAGCAATCTTTTCCAAAACGGATATTTTCTATCCCGGGGCAACCAGTCGGTATTATGCTCTGTAATAACCAACGGAATATTTTCTCTCTTCAGAAGAAATGCAGCGTCCCATATGGCTTTCCAGCCAACCTGCACATGAACAACGTCGACGTGAAGACATCTTTTGAGGCAATCGTTCAGCAATTTTTTCACCTGATACTGATGATACAAAAATGAAAAAAGCCCTGTTTTACGGGGAATACTGATTTCGTATTCGTTAAAACCATGCTGTTTATGCTCAATAATTTCAGGCTCGCCGCCTTGGTAGTGATAACGAACATAAACCACAGATACGATATGGCGAGTAGCAAGTAAGGCAGCCAGTTCGCGGCAAAAAATGCCGTTCAATGGGTTTTCCGGAGTTGGATACCAGCTACAATAAAGGAAAATATGTTTGGGTTTCTGCGCTTGGATAGGTGCAAAGATGATAAAACGTATTCAATTCCTGTTGAGAAAATGATGAATGTTGCTTAAATTTGCAGCCCTTTACGGCGGATATAGCTCAGTTGGTTAGAGCACCAGTTTGTGGCACTGGGGGTCGCCGGTTCGAACCCGGTTATTCGCCCAAGGAAAATTCCACATCAAAAAGCGGCCTCAGCGCCGCTTTTTATTTTGTTAATGTTGACCGTATGGGGGCATTTGGCCCAAAGCCTGTATATTTGTTAAATCATTTAATCATGAAGAAGATTGTTTTTCTATTTAGCGCATCAATGGCTGTTTTCTCTGCCTTTGCGCAACCCAAGACCGACATGCAGGTACCTTCCACCATTCTAAAATTCAGTCCGCAGCACCTTATTAGGGGCGGTTTGTGGATGACAGGAGAATTTATTGGCGAAGATCAGAAGAAGGCACATCAATTTGGATTGGAGGTAATGTACCGTCAACCCAACGATATTTACACCGGGATAATTAAAGGTGTAGGTTTTACGGCAGAATATCAATTCAAATATTATCTAAACAGATTTCACATAGAGAAAACTTTAACCGGAAAACAGAGTGCCAATGGCTATTATGTAGGTATTTTCGGGCAGTTTGGGCAGTACGACGAAAAATCAAGTTACACCGTATACCAGCAAAACCCTCCCTATAACAACGAAGAAAGAACCAATGAAGTA
>RGEC01000014.1 GCA_009918425.1 Bacteroidota bacterium | reverse complement strand
TCCCCTGTCTATTGTTTTTGTATGTTTCCGGTGAAGATTACCAATGGAAATTACCATTGCTGGTTTTTATCCTCACCTGGTGCAGCGATACCTTCGCTTACCTCACCGGCAGGGCATTTGGCAAAAACAAACTGTATGAAAGCCTAAGCCCAAAGAAAACGGTAGAAGGATTTATCGGTGGCATCATACTCACCGCAGCAGCCGGTTCCTTTTTGGGAAACCTTTGGAATATGGGGGTATGGCAACTGACATTGTTGGGTGCAATGGTAAGTGTGGCAGGCACAGCCGGCGATCTTTTTGAAAGTGCCCTAAAACGTCAGGTTGATGTTAAAGACAGCGGCAGGTTTATACCGGGGCACGGTGGCGCACTCGATCGGTTTGATGCTTTTTTGTTTGTGTCGGTTGTTGTTTATTCGTGGAGCCTTTTCAAATGATAATCAATAAAGTAAACGCAGCGTTTTTGAAACAATTCTTTGTGTGTGCATCCGCAACACTGGTTGCGGGAACTGGACAGGCACAGGAAGCGCAATCCGGGCAAAACAGTATTCCAAACATGAAATTGAAAGGATTTACTGTTCAAAATCTTTCACAAAAAGAAAAATACAGCATGGTATCGGCGGGAACCAAAGATTCTGCCTTTTGCAGTTATGATGTTTCCTACCAGATTTTTAACGGTAAGGGCAAAACCAAAAAACTGGCCTACGGGCTTAATCAGCTTATGCACAGTGCCATTACCACGGATACGGCACATTGGGAGCTTCCCATGCAAAAACGCGTAGAACAGGATGCAAGAGAATTTAAGGCGGAGTGGGAAGGTCTAAACTCCGACCCTAATGGCGGATGGACTTTCAATTATACAAAAGAGCAAAAATTCGCAGCCTTCTATGCAAACAGGCATTATGTATCGGTAAAAGATCAGGCTTATTATTTTACCGGTGGCGCGCATGGATTTAGGGTTACCATCTTCACGCTGGTTGACATTAAGAGTGGCAATCCCGTAGATAACTGGCATAAATTATTTACAGACAGCAATGCAGTATTAAAAATTGCAGAAAATATATTTCGCAAAAACAAACAAATTCCAGAAAGTGAAAATATCAATAAAAGCTGGTTCTGGAATGGAAAATTCTACCTCCCCAATAATTTTGCATACACCGAAAAAGGTATTTTATTTTTCTATAACGTGTACGAAATTGCCCCTTATGAGCAGGGCGACACCGAATTGTTGCTGGATTACGAATCGCTGGGAAAACTGCTGATTAAACCCAACCGAAAGTGATAAAAAAGACATTTTGGCTGGTATTACTATTCTTGATTGGCCGGGAGGGCAAAACACAAGGATTGACATACAGTATCGACAGTCTAAACTTAAAGGTTTCGCGTACTGTGCAGCTTGAAGATGGCACTACAGATACGGTGAGCTGCAGCAGATACCATCATATTATATGGTTCAATGAAGCCAACGAAATTGCCAAAAAAATTAACAGATTTTTATATTCAGATTTATCGGATCAGGATATACAATCTGTTGCGGAATTACAGCAAATATTTAAAAATGATTTCAGTACCTGGAAAGAGGAATGGATGGCACAATTTAGTGCCGAAGATACCGCCCCCATTGATTTTTCATATAACCTAAACTGGTATGAGGAATTATACACCGGCGAATTACACCGAACTGCCAATACACTTACCATCATAAGTGCTACCGACGGATACTACGGAGGTGCCCACCCCTTGAGCGGAAGCCGCTACATAGTTTTCAACCTGCAAAATGGGGAACCCATTGAAAAATGGCAAAATCTGGTAACGGACACCCTAGCCATTTTAAAAATAGCAGAAAGCATTTTCCGCAAGGAAAAAGGGCTGGGACCCCATGCCTCATTGGCTGAGGCAGGTTACTGGTTCAATAACGAAAAATTCCACCTGACCGATAATTTCGGCTTTAATCAGGATGGATTTTTTTTCTTTTTCAATGTCTATGAAATTACGGCCTACGCAGCAGGTCCGATAGACATAACCATACCCTACGCACAGTTAAAGCGGTACCTGAAAAAACCCCTGTAATTTGTTGTGCCAAAAATGCGGCGCAGTGCTTAATTTTGCGGATAATTTCGCAACATGAGCCAACCTGATGATTCTTACCTTCTGAACGCCGACCCTGCGGCCATTGACCAGTTGTATGAGCAGTACCGCGCCGATAAAGAAAGCGTGGATTTTGGATGGCGAAAATTCTTTGAAGGTTTTGATATGGGTGCCGGTAAAGCCGAAGCCGGCGGACCTGTCAGCGAAGATGCCCTGAAAGAAATTCAGGTTCTGAACCTCATCAATGCCTACAGACAGCGCGGTCATTTATTTGCCAAAACCAACCCCCTGCGCGAACGCCGACAATACAGCCCTACCCTGGACATTGAAAACTTCGGACTCAGCAAAGCAGATCTGGAACTGTCTTTCAGTGCCGGTGTAGAGGTAGGTTTAGGTCACGCTCCGCTCAAAGATATTGTTGCGCTTCTGGAGCAGACCTATTGTCAGAGTATAGGTTGTGAGTTTTCATACATCCGCGATCCCCGCCGGAGAGGCTGGCTGCAGGAACGTTTTGAAAAAACCCGCAACAATCCTGATCTTACCACGGATGAAAAACGCCATTTTCTTAAAAAGCTCAATCAGGCAACGGTTTTTGAGAGCTTTATACACACCAAATACATCGGACAAAAACGATTTTCAGTAGAAGGCCTTGAATGTCTGATACCCGCGCTTGATGCGGTTATTCAATATGGCGCAGGATTGGGCGTGGAAGAGTTTGTGATGGGCATGGCCCACCGCGGACGCCTGAACGTGCTGGCAAACGTATTCAACAAGCAGTACAGCGCTATTTTTGGCGAGTTTGAAGGCAAGGTTTTTCAAAATGAAGAGGACGAAGACTTCGAAGGTGACGTAAAATACCATTTGGGCTACAGCACCGATGTGCAGACCGCCAGTGGAAAAACTGTACATCTTCGCCTTGCTGACAACCCCAGCCACCTGGAAGCCGTAAACCCTGTGGTGAAAGGCCTTGCAAGAGCCAAGCTGGATACCAAATACGGCAACGACGTAAGTAAAATATGTCCCATCCTCATCCACGGTGATGCTGCCATTGCCGGTCAGGGCATCGTGTATGAAGTGGTGCAGATGAGCGGCCTGGAAGCATATTACGTAGGCGGAACCATCCATGTAGTAACCAATAACCAGATAGGTTTCACAACCAACTACAGCGATTCCAGAACCAGCACCTACTGCACCGATGTGGCCAAGGTAACACTTTGCCCCGTGCTGCACGTGAATGCCGACGATGTGGAAGCCGTAGTGCACGCCGTTAAGCTGGCCATGGCCTACCGCCTGGAGTTCAACAGCGATATTTTCATCGATTTACTGGGCTATCGCAAATACGGACACAATGAGGGTGATGAACCCCGTTTCACCCAGCCGCTGATGTATAAGCTCATCGACAAACACCCCAATCCCCGCGAGATTTATAAGAAAAAGTTGCTGGAAAGGGGCGAAATTGATGCCGAACTGGCTGCTGAAATGGAATTGCAGTTCAAACAACTCCTTCAAGAAAAATTTGAAGAAGCCAAAGGTGACCTGAAACCCGGCAAAAAAACGGTAAAAGACCGCTGGGACGGCTTCAGACACCCTACAGAAAAGGATTTCAGCAAGGAAGTTAAAACCGGCATTAAAAAGAAAAAACTACTGGAACTGGGTGATAAAATCACTTTCATTCCCGAAGACAATCTGCCCATTAAAAAAGTGCAGAACCTTTTTGCCGATCGTAAAAAAATGTTGCAAAACGGCACCCTGGACTGGGCCATGGGTGAATTGCTGGCCTACGCAACCTTGCTGGATGAAGGACACCCAGTGCGCATTGCCGGTCAGGACGTGGAACGCGGTACTTTCAGCCACAGGCATGCCGTGGTAAAAAAAGAAGACAGCGAACAAGAATTTGTTCCGCTGCAGCATATCTCGGAAAAACAGGCCCGCTTCGGCGTATTTAACAGCCTGCTGAGCGAATATGCCGCACTAGGCTTCGAATACGGCTACAGTTCCATGCTACCGGAAGGACTGACGATCTGGGAAGCACAGTTTGGCGATTTTGCCAACGGCGCACAGATTATGATAGACCAGTTTATTGCCAGCGCCGAAACCAAATGGGGTAAATTCAGCGGACTTACCATGCTGTTGCCTCACGGCTATGAAGGACAAGGCCCAGAGCACAGCAGTGCCCGCCCCGAGCGATATCTGCAGCTTTGTGCCGGCGGAAACATGCAGGTTTTATACCCAAGTACACCCGCAAACCTATTCCATGCCTTACGCCGTCAGCTTAACCGTGATTTTCAGGTTCCACTCATCGTGATGAGTCCAAAAAGTCTGTTACGCCATCCCTTATGTACCAGCAACCTAGCTGATTTTGAAGGTTCTTTCCAGGATATCTACCCCGATACAGAAGTGGTGAAAAAGGCCCGCCGCGTATTGTTCTGCACCGGAAAAATCTATTACGATCTGTTGCAGCAGCGCAATGAACGCAAAATCAAAGACATCGCCATTGTCCGTGTGGAACAGCTATATCCGTTGCCTGAATGGAAATTGAAAGACATTTTTACCCAGTATAAAAATGCAGAATTCTGCTGGGTTCAGGAAGAGCCCCGCAACCAGGGCTACTGGTTTCACCTGATGCGTTACGACTGGCCTGTGCAGCTCAGATACATTGGCCGTGGAAACAGCGCCAGTCCTGCCACCGGGTTCAAAAAGACCCACGACAAAGAGCAGGCCGACATCATTGCCATGGCGTTGGCATAAGGCTTACTTAAACGTAAGTTTTATATGCCCCAACTGCAGGCCGGCCCAGCCTGCCTGACTTACCACAACCGGCTTCTTATTTTTACTGATAACTGAAACAGGCGCCTCGAGGAATGTGTGGGTATGACCACCCAAAATAACATCAATACCATGGGTTTCTGCCGCCAATACGCGATCGCTGACCTGATTTCCGGGGTATTCAAAACCCAGGTGTGACAGCACGATTACAACATCGCATTTTTCTTTTTTTCTCAGCAAATCAACCTGTTCCTGAACTGATTTTATGGGATCATGATATATAACACCTTTGCAAAGATCAGCGGGTATCAACCCATCAGGATTAACACCCACGCCGGTAATGCCAATTTTTAAGCGTCCTTTTTTAATGATGTGACGGGGCAATATGCGGCCGTTCAAAGGGGTATTCTCAAGCCCGTAATTGCAGTTTACAAATACAAATGCTGCATGGTTGCGAATCAAATCAGACAGATGTTCTGTTCCCATGTCAAAATCGTGGTTACCCAGAGTGGTGGCCTCATAACCCGCCATGTTCATCCATTTGTATTCGGGTACACCGCCAAACCGGTTAAAATAAGGGGTTCCCTGGAATACATCACCACAATCCAGCAACAGGCAATGGTCGTGTTGTTTGCGGGCCTTATCAATCAGGGTTTTCAGGCGGGCTATGCCGCCCTGCCCCGGATATTTGGGGTGGTTATCCGGAAAAGATTCCAGCCTGCTGTGAAAATCGTTGGTATGCAAAATCATCAGCGACTGCTCGGCAGGGGCAGCCCTGATTTCATCGGGTAGAAACAACAATCCACCTGCCAGAAAAGCACTATTTCTTAGGAACTGACGCCTCGTTGGCATACACAACCCTCCTTTCTGTTCTGCGTTGAACGACCCCATATCTCGCAGTTTCATACCAAATGCCACCGGCCAGTGCATTTCTCACGGAAATGCGGGTGTATACAATTTCCCCGGACGATTTAAACATCGTATATGCATCCCCGCCAAGGGCAAGATAATCCGAAGTGGCAACCCAATAATCCCTGCGGCTGTCGAAACGCTTTCCTCCGATCCAGGCAATGTATTGCTGCTTTTCATCCACCTCAAGTTTAAGCCCTGAAACCGGCTCTCCACCGCGCTGAATAATGTGTCTGAAAAGACTATCCATGGCGCTGCCGTGAACTTTAACCACAACCACATTGTTTTCAAAGGGCATTACCTCATACATATTGCCCATGGTAATTAATCCATTGGGCAAGGCTGTGCGAAGTCCTCCAAGGTTTAGTACCGCCATATCTGCGTGCATTTTTGTTTTGGAAAACAATACCGAATCAGCGGTGCGCAAAACCAGATCAGCGCAGAGATTACCTAAGTTGCACGAAGGTCTCTCCGTAAAATAACCAGTATCGGTTTTACCTACATTACCGGCTGTAAAGACTTTTAGCGAATCTTTATAAGGTTTGAGGTAGTTTACCATAGATGAATCCCGTTGGATTTGGTTTGAAACAGAAACCGCAGGAAAGTAGTAATACTGAAAATTGCGCACCCCGCAGGAAACACAAAGAACTGTAATCAGACCTAGGAAAAACCGCCCCATATGCGCAAATTAATGAACTTTGGTATCATGTGCGTAAAATGACACTTTTTATTAGCAATTTCTTAACCTTAATATACGAAATTTGCGCGACAAATCCAAATGAAAAACACTTTTTTTGCGCTTATCGGCCTGTTTATTGCCACAGGAGCAAAGGCTCAATGCAACGAGCTATTCATTTCCGAGTATATTGAAGGCACACGAAACAACAAAGCCCTGGAAATTTATAATCCGGGACCCACGGCCATAGACCTTAGCGGCTACCGCATTACCCGCTGGCAAAATGGCTCTGCCGTTTGGGGCAGCCAGTACAGCGATGTTTTATCGGGCAGTATTGGCAGCAACGAAGTGAAAGTATTGGTGATAGACCGCCGCGATACCACCCAAACCGGCCAGGATACACCCGTTACCTACAACCTGCGCATCAAGGCTGATTTATTTCTCTCAAAAGATTACAATACATCGTTTTCCATGAGTTTCAACGGCGACGATGCGTTGAGCCTCGACAAATTAAATACGGGCAACAACCAGTGGGTGCCGGTGGATATTTTCGGAAAAATCGGACAGCAACCCCAACTGCCTTCCAACCCCAGCCGTACCATCGGATGGAGTGATTCATTCCCCTACAACACAGGTCTGGGTTTGTGGTGCACCATAGACAAAACCCTGATTCGCAAAGCGTCTGTGACCGGAGGCATAAAAACCAATCCTGCCAACTTCAATCCTCGCAAGGAATTTGAGGTTTATCCTGTTAATACCTTTGATTCGCTACGCACGCACAACTGCATATGCAACAAATTTCCGGCACAGGTAAAAAACATCATCACTCCGACATTGCAGGTGTTCCCCAACCCCACTTCCGGTAATATGAGTGCCTTCGTGGATGCAGCCATAAGTGCTGTTTACGCTACGGACGTTCAAGGTAGAAAAATTGCCCTGAAATTTGACATGCAATACCCTAATGGATTTGCGATTGCTACACTGAATACCGCTGAACTGAGCAGTGGAATTTATCAGCTACAGGCAATTACCGCCGGCAATAAAACCTATACCACCCGATTCATTAAACAATGAGAATTGCACTGTTGCTCGCCGCCCTGTGTTTTGCCCAATGGGCCAAAGCGCAGGTAAAAGTTGTAGGTAAAGTAACAGATGCCCTTACCGGCGAAGGTCTGAAAGGCGCCGTAGTGAGCAGCAGGGCTGTTTCGGCCATCACAGCTGCTGACGGCACATATACCATACAGCTTGTAGGTGGAAATCACACCTTAATTGCCACATTGGAAGGATACGGCAATGACACGATTAACCTGATCGGAGACCGCAGCCTGATTCCCAATGTGGTGTTTAAACTGGAAAACCAAAGCACCGACATACAGGCCGTGCAGATTACCGCTTCGGTTGCCAAAGATCGTAAAACCCCTATTGCCTACAGCAACCTTAATGGCAAAACCATAAGCGAGCAACTGGGTAGTGCCGATTTACCCATGCTGCTGAACGCTACACCCGGTGTATATGCTACCCAGCAAGGCGGTGGTGCCGGCGATGCGCGCATTACCATACGCGGATTTAACCAAAGGAATATTGCCGTTATGATTGACGGTATTCCGGTGAACGACATGGAAAATGGTGAAGTCTACTGGAGCAACTGGTTTGGCCTGAGCGAGGTAACCGCCCTTACCCAGGTGCAGCGGGGTCTAGGAAGCAGCCGCATTGCCAACCCGGCTGTAGGCGGCACCATGAACATTATAACCAAAGGTGTGTCTTCCACATTCAAAGCGTCCGTAAACGCAGAATTTGGCGATTCGAGATACCAAAAATATTCGGCCACCATCAATACCGGCAAACTGCCAGGCAACTGGGGTGCAATTTTCAGTTTTACCAAAAGAAGCAGTACAGGCTATGTAGATGCATTGTTTGACGATATGTACAGCTACTACGGCCGTATCGAAAAGAAATTTGGCAAAAAACACACCCTTTCACTGACTGCAGTGGGCGCACCCCAAAGCCATGGACAAAGAAGTTTTCGTGCCCGCCTTAGTCTATATGATGTAGGGCTGGCCATGAAACTGGGCATGGATACGGTTGTAGGGAATATGCCTGTTAACCAAGGCAGAAAATACAACCAGCACTGGGGCTGGCTGAATGAAGCCACGGTAGGAGATGCAGGTGACACTGCATGGTCCGGCGCATATAGAAAAAATGAACGTGTTAATCAGTTTCATAAGCCTCAGGTATACCTGAAACACGACTGGAAACCCTCAGCAAGCACCCTTATCAGCACAACGGCCTACGTATCTGTAGGCAATGGTGGCGGAACCCAAAGCAACAGCATAAGTCAGGTAAAAACCTATGGCCTTTACAATATGCAGGGAACATGGTGGGCCAATACCAGAGGTTCTGCTTTTGTACCCAATCCGGATCCGAGTTACAGTAATACAGAGTTGCGTTCCTACGGGATTTTGCACCGCAATGTAAATAATCATAAGTGGCTTGGCGCACTGACCACGTTAAACCATAAAATAAACCGCAATCTCACATTCACAGGTGGGTTGGATTTGAGAACCTACAGGGCAGAGCATTACAGGGAAGTATATGACCTGCTGGGCGGTGATTATTTTGTTCCTGATAATGGTGAGCTGGATCCGAAAAAGAAAGATCTGCTCTACCACAAAGGCGATATTTTCCGCTACAACTATGATGGCCTGGTCCGTTGGGCAGGTGGCTTTACTGAACTGGAGTATACGCAAGGCAGAACTTCAGGTTTTGTCAATGCCAGTGCTACACAATCATCCTATCAGCGCATTGATTTCTTCAAGCTAGACAGTGCCGGCAATGAACGTAAATCCAATTGGGTAAAGCGTCCGGGTTTCACCTTTAAAACAGGCATCAACCGCAACCTAAGCCGCCGTGTCAATCTGTTTGGAAACCTGGGGTATTTGAATCGGCCCACACGGTTTAACAACATCTTCGACAACAACAACAACGAAGTGAAAGATGCCAAAAACGAAAAAGTGTATGCTGCTGAACTGGGAACAGGTTACAAAAGCCGTGTTTTCAGCCTCGACGTGAATGCCTATTATACCTACTGGCAAAACAGACCCGCCAATTTTCTTCCCTCCTACCGCGATCCCGACGGAAATCTATTCAGCTACAACATCAATGGCATGAAAGCCCGACACATGGGTGTTGAATTTGCAGGAATCGTTAAACCCGGAAATGGCATGAGCATTCAAAGTGCCTTAAGTTTGGCCGACTGGCAATGGAAATCCGGTGCCAGAAGCATTATCAGAGATGATGCGGGTGATTCCGTAGGCATTGTAGATTTCGATGCAAACGGAGTACATGTAGGAGATGCCGCGCAATGCCAATGGACCTGGGGCATTCGATGGGAACCCACCCTATTGAAAGGTGCATACATTTCTGCCCAGTACATACGATTTTGGAAACACTATGCCGATTTTGATCCTTTGTCACTGGTTGGAACCTATAAGGGTAAAGAATCTTTCAGAATACCCGCATACTGGTATTTAAATTTTTCGGCAGGCTATAATTTTAAGGCTTATAAAGACGGGCAGTTATCCATCTATGCCAACTGTCAGAATATCACCAATAACCTGTATATCAGCGATGCTCAGCACCGCAGCGTAGATAACAACCCCGTAAACACCTTTAAACCCACCAACCTCGAAGTATTTGTATCTCCCGGTTTCCGCTATACTACCGGCATACGCTATACCTTTTAAAATTGAAACAAACCCTCATGAAAAAAACCATATTCTCCGCACTTATGCTCATCTGCACCGGTCTGTTCGGGCAGGCATCGCTCCCGGCCAGCTGGGACATGAGCAATGTAACCACACCTCCCACAGGATGGAGCCACAAACTGGATATCGTAGCAGGAAATCTGACATATACCAGCGCCGGCTTCTTCAACTCTGCTCCGCAATCGCTGCGCCTTGACGGCAGTGGTGAATACCTTCTGCTGTATTACTCCGGCAGAGCAGACACAGTTGAATACTACGTAAGAACCAACCCGGGCACAGATGCAGGTACGGTGTTTAACATCGAAGAGAGTACAGATGGAACGACCTGGACAAATGTGCGAAATTACACCAAGTCTTTGCCACAAACCATTACTAAACATATGGTTAGACTAAAAAGCAGCAGCCGCTATGTGCGGTTTATATACACCACCAAAGTAACAGGATTTAACGTGGCCCTTGATGATGTGGTTGTAAAACCCGCCGGACCTTCTGCGAGTCCTGAAATTCTGGTTTTTGACGGCAGCAATCCGGTTATCAACGGAGGAAATTTTCTGCCCGGAAATTCAGGCTTGTTTCCATTAACTCTGAAAAACAATGGAACAGGCGATTCATTGAAAATTGATTCTATACGTTTCAGCGGAGCAGCGGCACAATATTTCAAGGTAGGAGGAGCCCCCAAATCTATCGCTTCCGCCGGTCAGTCAAACATGCTTATTCAGCTTTCAGGTGCTCCTGCAGGCTCAGCTAAAGCTACCATGAAAATTTACAGCAATGATGGGGTGGGTAATCAGATTTACAGCATAAATATTTATGCCATCAGCGGCAGCTATGCCACCGAACCAAACACATCGCCCAGCCTCAATTTTGCAACCGTAAGGGCATGGCAAATCAAGGTGGATGCCGCTGCAAACACAGCAGAAAATGTACTCGTATTGGTTTCCAAAGACTCCATTACTGAGTCACCCGCAGACGGGGCTACCTACGAAAAAGGATCCTATCTGGGCAAAGCCCGTGTAGTAACCAGTGGGGCATCGGGCAATTTCAGAATTGACCGCATTTTGGCCAATACCAAATACTACGTTAAAGTTTTTGCCTGGAACGGATATGGCAATTTTATCAATTACAACCAGAGTGGATACGTGCTGGATAAAGTTACCACACCCGGTTTGAATGCCGGAACTTATTACACGGGTATCACACCTGCAGACACTGCTTTTATTGCCAAAATAAGGGCTAAAGTCAGACCCCATTTCCAGATATATTACAGCAACTTTGGGGCTACTATGGTGGAAGATTTTGAAGCTTATGACACCACCGGTGGCAAACGTGTGCTTACCTGTAATTATACCGGTTACAAACACTTGTTTGTTCCTCCCATCATCTGGGATACCATGAGCAGAGAACATGCTTACCCACAAAGTTGGATGCCCATTCCCACAGGTTCTGCCACAGACAGTGCCTGCGGAAGCGATTTGTTTTCACTGTTCCCCGTTAACCAAAATAAAGCCAATGCCGTGAGAAGCAATGTTCCCTACAACAACCTCAAAACTGTTACGTTCCAGTTTATGGAAGGCAAATACGGTATGGACAGCACCGGCGCTCTGGCCTACGAACCACCCGACCGCACCAAAGGCATGGTGGCCCGAGCCTGTTTTTACACCTGCGCAACCTATCATACAGACGCCAAGCCTTTCACATTGCCTACATACAATCAGTTGATCAATGATAAACAACAACAAAGCGTTTTGAAACGCTGGAACAATCAGTTTCCTCCAACCAAATATGAAATGGCCAGACAGGAATATGCTGCTTTTAAGCAGAACAACCGCAACCCGTTTATTGACAACCCCGGTTGGGCTTGTTATATAGATTTCAGCAACATGAAACATATTCCTTCGGGTGATTGTAGCAAGGTAAGCTCCTCTACACAAAAAATCGGCAGAAACACCTTGCAGATTAATACATTGCCCAACCCTGCCACCCATAAGATTACTGTGGACATTGGCGCATTTGGCTCACAAAATGTCGAATTGCTGATGATGGATATTACCGGAAATATTGTGCTTGAAGCCAAAGCAGGCGGAAAATCTGCCGAACTGAATATTTCAGCACTGCCTTCAGGTGTGTACATGCTATATGCATACACACCCAATGCACATGCGGCAGTGAAGGTGGTGAAACCTTAAACACCATTGCCCCTACATCAGAAAAGGCCCAAATTGGGCCTTTTCTTTTTGAGAATCGGTCTTTTTGGCATAATATTGGCTTAAATAAATACAATGTTACCTCCGATTTTTGTGGCCGTAGCCGCTGCTTTTGCCGCCTTGGCAGCCCGACCAGCTGAAGATGCAAGTCGACTTACACGGCTGTTTTCAGAAGGCAACTCAGAAGAAATTGCCAAAAGCTTCAGCGCGAGCGTGCAACTCACAACACCCGGCAAACAGGGTGTTTACAGTAAAAGTCAGGCACGTATGATTCTCTCCGGATTCTTTGAACAACATACGCCCGGCAGCGCAAAATCGATACAACAAGGTAAAAGTGAAAATGGGGCAAACTTTCTGGTCATTTCGCTGTCTACCCAATCCGGTGAATACAAAACAACCGTGTTTTATCGCGGCAGTGGAAAGACCATGAGTATTCACGAACTGAAAATTGAGAAATAAGCCTGAACTTTGCAGGCATGGATTTCAGCAGCCCTGAACTTATTGCTTTTATTAAAACCTGCATCCAGGAAGACCGAGGAGATGGAGACCACTCCTCACTGGCCAGCATTCCTGCGGGAACACAAGGCCATTCAAGGTTGTTGCTGAAAGAAAACGGCGTGATTGCGGGTATGGAACTGGCCCGTACCATACTGAATGTTATTGACCCTGCTATCGTTTTTACACCCTATCACAGGGATGGGGAACATCTAACGCGGGGAACACTGCTGGCAGAGGCCAAAGGTTCCGTGCACAGCCTGCTGCTGGCAGAACGGCTATTGCTCAATTTTATGCAGCGCCTTTCCGGTATTGCCACGCAAACCGCTGCGATGGTAACATTAACCGAAGGCTACAAAACAAAAATTTTGGATACACGCAAAACCACACCCGGTATGCGGTTGCTGGAAAAATGGGCGGTGAAAACCGGTGGCGGAGAAAATCACAGAATCGGGCTATATGATATGATCATGCTCAAAGACAACCACAACGATTCCGCCGGAGGCATTACCGCCGCGGTAAATCGAACTGTTGATTACCTGAAAGCACAGGGAAAAGACCTGAAAATTGAGGTAGAAACCCGCAACCTCGATGAAGTAAAGGAAGCCTTGAATACCGGTTCCGTGGATCGGATTATGCTGGACAATTTCACGCCGGAAGCCTGCAAAGAGGCTGTAGACTGGATAGCCGGCCGCTGTGAAACCGAGGCATCCGGTGGTATAAATGCCGAAAACCTTCGCGACTACGCAGCCACAGGCGTTGATTTTATTTCACTCGGTGCCCTCACCCATTCGGTGAAAAGTTTGGATATAAGCATGAAAACCCACAGTATCTGATATGAAGTGCCCAACTATTTATCTGCTTCTGGGTATCATATCGCTCTCTTGTAAGGCGCCAAAGGCAGCACCGTCTGCCACTGCAACTACTAAAACACAGGAACTTGCTCCTATAGAAAAACCCATCATTTCGCGCACTGAAGTCACCGATGAAAAACCTATACCGCCCAAAACCCTTGTATGGCTTGATTTTGAAACCGGCTATAAAAAGGCGGTAGCTGAAAATAAGATTATACTGGTGGATATGTACACCAATTGGTGCTATTGGTGCAAGGTGATGGACAAAGAAACCTACACCGATTCGGGCATCATTGCCGAAATCAACACCCATTTTGTTCCCGTAAAAATGAACCCCGAAGTGGATGCAAGATTTACATTTGGCGATACCACAATGAGCAATTCTGAACTCTTCCTGTGGCTGGGCTATGGAAAACAATTCGGTTTCCCCACATCATATTTCTGGTTACAACCGGGTAAATCCGAGGAAAGATATTGCCTTGCAGGCTACCACGAACCCGCCGCATTCATGCAAATCCTCAAACAAATAGAGGCAAAAAAAGCCGCAAAATGAGACGGAAATTTAAAAAACTTCGCCTTATTGAAAACCTGGAAATTCAGGCGGCAGTGGCCGAAGGAAACTGCATAGCACGAACCGACAATCAGGTGGTGTTTGTGAAATTTGCTGCCCCGGGCGATATAGCCGATGTGCAGGTAGTAGCCAAAAAGAAAAACTATCAGGAAGGCCGCATTGTTAAGCTGCACAAGGCATCAGACAAACGTGTTGACCCTTTCTGCAAACACTACCAAACCTGCGGCGGTTGCAAGTGGCAACACCTGGAGTACAAAGAGCAACTGGCGTTTAAACAACAGCAGGTAGTAGATGCCTTTGAACGGCTGGCCGGACTGTCCGGTTTTGAAGTGCTACCCATTCTGGGATCTGCAAAAACCCGTGAATACCGGAACAAACTGGATCTCACCTTCAGCAACCGCGGCTGGGTAACCACATTCGACCCAAACGCCGACACCAGACCCACTGCGCTGGGGTTTCATATACCCGGTAGGTTTGACAAAGTAATGGACATTGAGCAATGTCATTTAATGACAAATTTTGTCAATGACATAAATCGTCATGTCAAATCTTTCTGCGATACCCATAGATACACCTATTATGATTTGATTGCCCAGCAGGGCCTCATGCGCAACCTTATGCTGCGCTGCAACCGCAAAGGCGAATGGATGGTACTTGTGAGCTTTTTTGAAAATGATGAACCCAAAATCAAGGCGCTGCTGGATAACATTAAAGATACGTTTCCGCAGGTTACCTCGCTGGTATATGTCATCAATCCCAAAAAGAATGACACCCTGCAGGATTTAACAGTTCAGTGCTACCATGGCAACGACCATTTGATAGAAGAATTGGGCGGACTGCATTTCAAAATCAGGCCGCAGAGCTTTTTTCAGACCAACAGCGAGCAGGCCGAAGTGCTTTACAGTATAACAAAAGAATTTGCGGAATTAACCGGCAGTGAACTGGTGTATGACCTTTACACAGGAACCGGAAGCATTGCCCTGTATGTGGCCGATAAAGCCCGTGAGGTAATTGGCATTGAATATGTGCCCGAAGCCATCATGGATGCCAAAGAAAACATGAAAATCAATGGCATGGAGCACCTGCAATTTTATGCGGGCGACATGAAGGAAATCCTTACGACAGAATTTATTGCGGCGCATGGAAAACCCGATGTACTCATAACCGATCCACCCAGAGACGGCATGCACCCCGATGTGGTAAAACGCATCCTGGAAGCCGAACCGCCCCGCATTGTGTATGTAAGCTGTAACCCGGCAACCCAGGCCCGCGATGCCAAACTGCTGGATGAAAAATACCGCCTGGTGAAAGTTCAGCCGGTAGACATGTTTCCGCACACACAGCATGTAGAGAATGTGGGGTTGTGGGAATTGCGGTAGTTTAAAAACCACAGAGATCCATTACAGCAGATTTTCTATGCCGCACCTACGGCGCTGAGGGCTCGTGAGCGAGCAGGGTTAGTAAGATTTCGCCCCCACGGGGCTTCCTGCGCCCTGCTTGGTGAAAATGCAGACCTTACACCCACCGGTAAACCATAGGTATCAGCTCCGTAGGAGCGGCATTTTAGTAGAAAATGTTATGATAGCAGAAAACAAGCGCCGTAGGTGCGACATAACGAGGCAAGCACCCAGCAGTGGTTGGCGGGGACGCCAACCATACATCGAAATTAATTTATTATTCGGTCCGTTTTAAAATGGTTGAAGTACTCACGCCGTTGCTGTGAATTGCTCGGATGATGTACACGCCATCCGGTAAATGACCAATTTGAAGTACCATTTCTTTCGAAGCATCTAAATATGTTTGAATCTTCTGGCCTTGTACATTGATAATTTCCAACATAGCCGGTTTCTCTGACATGGATAGTTTTATAAGTCCCTCTGTTGGGTTTGGACGAACCAACATTTTAAATTGGAATTGTATAAAATCTCCATTGGCTAACTCATTTTGTTGCCCGGGAGTATTGGCATCTGCTGAATTTTCTATACGAGACCTGCGTTCAGTATTATAATCTCCCGGACTCCATTCACCGTTGAAGGTAGAATCCCATTTTCCCAAACTATCCCTGTTCATTAAACAAGTATCTAGATTTACCATCCAGTAGGGTATAAGCGAGTCAATAAATGCCTGTTCTTTTTCAATTAGGCAGCGCCAGGCTTGCAAGCTTTGAACATCGTTCATTTTGGCAAAGGTGGGTATGGCCAAATCTAAATGAATGATAGACTGGGCCCTTTGGTTAAACACCCTTTGAATCAAAGCCTTATCCCTATGGACTTCAAATCTGTATTCTGTCCAAATTACCGGCTCAGTACCATCAGCCAAGGCAATCAGTTTATCTTGCATGGTATTCATCTCCTGCTGTATAGCATTTAGAATGCTCTGACGTGAAACAGACGGAATGGTTGTATCTGTAAATGCCATTGGATATAAGGCATGCACCCTACTGTATAGCTCAAAGACTGCACTTCCAACTTCAATGGGCATAGGGACTTGAAACAAACGGCTGGCTTTTTGTATCAGAGCCGGATAATTTATCGGTGCGTGATCAAACTCCTGCTGAAGACTGTCCGATAATTGCAAAACCCTTTCTCCCAATTGGTTTCCCCCGGTGCTGTTCAATGCGGAAAGGATGCCCCAATCTATAGGCCAGTAATTTGTTGGGCGCGTTATTTTGTCACAAGCAGCCTCCTTGTCTGAATCCCAGTTGCCACCTGAGTATAATGGCTTAAAATTCAAATCAAGGAATTTAAATAACAAAACCTTGGCTGAAACTTGCGCCAATTGAACACAGGCTGAGTCTGAGCTGCGCAAGCCTGTATATAGTTTATCAGAAGCACCCCCAATGGCCCACTGATTGCCCCGCGCCATGATGGCTTGCCTGTTAAACCCTGAAACACCATCAGAAAGGGTAAGTGTTTGTGTTTGATGTATATCGGCAAACATAAAGTATCGCTTATTTAGATTATTAATACCCTTTATGTAGTTTTTGCCTTGGTCAAGATAAATATTTACCCGATTTTCACCCTTGATAAATTCCCTGTCATTGTCCGGCGAATACCATGAAAATTTATTCCAAGCACTATTTTCAGCTACCAGTCTGGATCCCTGCATTAGGTAGATTCCTGTTTTATTATTCATAAACTCTGAACACAACGGAAACAGAAAAGATTGATTCATTATACTTCCATAACGACTGTTTTCTGATTTACATTTGGTGAGATAATATCTTCCTGTACCATGGCTCCAAATATTGGCAATGGGTGAAGCTACCGGAGCTCTATAGCGAACATCGGAGCCCGTTAAATGAGTAAAATCTGATATGCTGATGGTAACGTTTTTCAGAAAAGACGAGCCATGGGTGCCGATACCTGCTATGCCGGTTCGCAGCTGGGTAGCAATATTGTTGTCATTAACATTTTTTATTTCACCATCTTCCCAATTGATGCGCCCTCCAAGATTTTTGATACCGGTTTGGTTGTTTATTAGGGTTACATTTTTCAGGTTGAGGGGCTGGTTTACGCCCCATAGATTGACGATGGAAATGGCTTCCTGGCAATCATAAACACTCACATTTTTAAATTCATTTTTTTGCGCCCATACCTGAATACCACGGCTGCTGGGTTTATAATTGAATTGAGGGTTGCTGTGGGCCTCGTTATGGCCTTTCACCATCACATTATTAAACCTGGCAAACTGGGCATTGCAGGCAATCAAGGCCTGCTCTTTCAAATTTATGCGGCATGAATCGACTAAGAAGGATGACAGCGTATGGGGCAGGTACAAGCCTGAAAAACCGCGCACTTCCAAGGCCAGCTTGTTGTAATCGTTTTGTTTAAACACCATTTTGCTGCCGGACCCTGCAAGCATAGTGGCGCGGCCGTAGTGGGGGCTGCCATCGCCGCAATCCCACACAACATATCCCTTGCCGGCGGGGCCTCCCTCCACCTGAAAGGTAGCACCGGGTGCCAGTTCCAGCTTGCCTTTGATGTGAAGAATGGCATTGGGTCCGTTGAGGATGATGCGGGCACCGGGATTATACATTAGTTTACCACCGTTCTCTATCACCAACCTTGTATTGTTCTGTATTTTCACCTCTGAGCCGGAATTTAACACCAATACAGAGTTATCCATCACCTCAATCAATGAAGGGAAATCTGATTTATTATTTGGAACGGTTTCCAGCAAGGACCTGTTGTTCAGGCGCAGTGTGCTATTGCAAAGCCTGTAATCCTGAGCTACCGTGATGGCACTGACAACACCGAGACTACCGGTTACATTCAACTCATGAAACAAATAAGCAGGTGTTCTTAAATAATAGTTCTTGTAATAACTGTAATGTGGTCTAACTGTGTCCCTCCCAATGGGTTTGTTTTTTAAACCAAATACACCATCTTGTCTGGTGATATAACGGCTGCCATAGCGAAAGTTGGTTAAAGGATCCTCAACATCAAAGGTGCTATTAACCAGATTAACTCTGTTATACACGGTATCAGTTCGGCATGGGCACGGTTGGTTTGTTATTGGCATTTTATTCTCTCCTCCCCAATGTAAAATATTTGCCATTTCATACAAATTATATAGCAGCATATAATCTGATCCATCCCTGTGTTCAGCTGTACTGATATAAAAATTGCTATTGTTAACAAATCTTCGCGCAAATACATTATCAACCACAAATGGTTTATACATTTCCTCTTTCAACACCATTTGACTCCAACTATCGGGATTTCCAAAACTATAATTCCCTTCGCACTGTGCTTTATTTAAAGCATTTTCATAATGTTGCTTAGATTTTAATGGTTTTTTATCATTAACCATAGCGTACAATATTTCGTTATACTCATAACCATGGTAAGTGCACCAATTTTCAAATGTTTGATGTGACCATTTTCCGCTAGATATAGCCAAATTATTCATTAGGTTTAACGGTAAGCCATCCCTGGTTGCAACCTTTAAAATATTCGATTCAGGCAATCTTTCCCATAGGGCTTTGTAAAATCCAGCACCTTTAAAATTAAGTGTGTGCTGCAGTATGCAAAGAGAATACAAATCCGGAGAAGGAAACGCACCCGGACATCCTGCAACGGTAGCATCATAAACATCAAGCATTTTCTCCCAATCATCTTTAAGACTTAGGGTAATGGGTATAACTACATTCAAGGCAAAAAGTGTACTCGTAATTTTTTTACTTAATGAAACAAATCGATTCCATTTAGCAATTTTTGCAGCACTCCAGCCAGTTCGTGCTTCTGCTCTACCGTTTAAAAAAGCAATTTTTGCTATCCATGCAGCATTTAACCCCCATCTGTATACCTGATAATTATCCCTCAATTTCATGTATGGCTCAGGATAAGTATTTCCTGTGATTGACTCTCCAATGGATTTTAGGGCATATGCAAAAGGGGTAGCAACTGCGCCCCTGGTTACCAGTTTATCTCCATTTGCAGGATTGGTGATGATATAATTGGCTTCCTTAAATAGATAATTACTGGCTTTTAATTCTTCTAATTTTTGCCAAACATCGCAAGTTCTGTATTTACTTCCTGAAAACCAGACAGACGCCATTGTGTCTTTGGTGTAAAAGACCACATCAATAATTGAATCTATTATCACATTATTGGTTGTGTCTCTGATATAGGTAATAATGGTATCTGACCCTGTTGTGTCTGATCTAAAATAGGGATATTGAGTTATATCGGCGCAGGCTTTTTCTGCTTCCGCTTTTAAATCATCCTGATCAGCCATTCCAAACAAGCCTGTGTGGGTTTTGCTCACATGAAGCATGATTCTATGGGTTATCGCTTTTATCCATTGATGAAGGTTTTTTTCGGAAAATCTTAACATGGCGCCGTCAGGATCAACCTTTAAGTCAGCATCAACCCATTTCATGAGTGCAGTAAAACCCATGAGCAACCCATAGAGCTGATCCTGGCTCATTTCGTTTCCCCAATTTTGATGTGCTCCCTGAGATCCGGGCCCACCCTGCCACCAGCACTGAAAATCACTTTGCGTATTATTTATATTCACTCTGAAACTATCCTGATCATAAACCCTTAGGCCATTGCTGCTGTCAATAAAACTGAATTGAGGACCACTGACACCCCCACTTGTAATCCACTCAATGGGATTATGGGGCACATTGTTTTTGTTCATTTCACTCAGATAGTT
>RGEC01000130.1 GCA_009918425.1 Bacteroidota bacterium | reverse complement strand
AGGCGACAAGGTCAAGGTGAAACTCTTGGGCTTCGATGATCGCGGCAAAGTGCGTTTGTCGATGAAGGCCGTCGATCAGACAACCGGTGAAGACCTCGAAGCAAAAGCTGCAACCGAAGGCGGCGAAGCGCAGGGCGAATAATCACCCGTCGCAAGTTTTGCTGATTTGAAATTAAAACGGCCCCGAGCGATCGGGGCCGTTTTTTATTGCATGTTTGAAAAATCGTAAAATCCAAGAACTACGGTTGAATAAAAATGAAGGCCCGAAGGTGCTCCTCCATTGCGATATCTATCACCTCCGGGCAAATCTTTACAATTATACTCCCCGACTAATGCAGCATAATCAGATTCAGATGTTTGAATTAAAAATAATAAAATTTGAAATGGAGATATGTTATCGTCGGCCGTTGACCTTAAGTGTTTCATTCTTTCATCAAAATATTTTCCACGTGTGTGATCTAAACAGCAATTGAAAAGTTGTCGGTCAAACATCTTAATACCGAACATGAATATAAAGAAGCCAAAGTCTCGCGCCTTTTCTTTGCTTTCCGAATGAAAAACTGATGATAAAAAACCTATAAAATTATTAATTGAGCGAAATTTTAATCCGAAACCACGACAGATGAATGTAACGTTGTCGTGAAAATCAGAAGGTATTCCAAACTCCTGGCATTTATTGATGCAGTAATGAGAATACGAAAAGTCAGAGAATTGCATTTCTGAACTGAAATGTCTTAGCAAATATCCCTCGCAATCAATTGAACTCCCATATCGCTTTTCGATAATTGAATGCAAAACATTTTCATCAACGCCAACTAGTGCAAATATTTTTTCAATCGAGAAAAAGTGTTTAATTGTTTCAAGGACTTCTATCGCAAAATCAGGGCGACACCGATCAAGTTCATCGATGAGAATCAATATCTTTTTATCGCCAAGCGCCGTAATCAATTCTCGAAGCGCTTCTCTGATTTGGTGAATTTGTAAACGAGATTGCTCTGCTTCTTTAAAGCCTCCCTTTAATGCATCTGCAATTGTGTTGCCGATCTCTGCCGCGTCAAACGCTTCGAGTAAAGCTTTATGATCGCCAAGCAGAAAGCGTGATAGTGCATTTATTCCGGCTTTTGCAATGATGGGTAGAATGACTTTCTGAAAAGAGGCAATTTTCGTATCGATCTTTTTTTCGGGCGAGTTTTTCTCAATCTCTTTCAGTATTGCCTCAAGTGCCAAACCCCACTTTCCCAAAGACACACTTATTTGCGATAAATATGGGATACAGCTAGACGCAAAAAACGATACCATACAGGGGATTAAATATCTCTGGAATACCGGCGATACTACCCGAAAAATATTTGCCGATACCTCGGGCAAATATCAGGTTGCTATGTGGACACCTGTTTGCCAGTGGCGTTATGACAGCATTCAGATCACCAAACAGTATAAACCCATAAGGGGCATTTGGCAAAAAGACACCATACTCTGTAAACCCTTCACCCTTAAATTACGTTCGGGCAGCGATTCTATTTCTGCATCATACGTATGGAATACGCTGGACTCAGTTCGTGAAATATATGTTACCAAAGCCGGGCTTTACAATATTACAATCAGCAATCAGTGTGGTTCATTACAAGACAGTGTAAGTATTGATGCAGACAGCATCCCTACTATATCTTACAAAACAGATACCCTGATTTGCGATAAAGACAGTTTCCAAATAACCCGCAAAGGATTCTCCAGATGGACAAGTGTAAAGTGGAATGACGGAAGTACAGACTCATCGCGTAAACTGTCAAAAGCAGGCATTTATACCGTTAACATCAGCAACAGTTGCAAGTCCTATACAGATACAATCAAACTGCAAATGGGCAAAATCCCCAAGCCATTTTCACTGGGTAATATTTTGTGGTGCGACAATTATCAACTGGTGCAAACGGTAAATGACAACAGCTTTGCTAACATTCGCTGGAGCACAGGAGATACGGGCAGACAGCTGAAAATAAAAGACACAGGTTTGATTACAGCCACTGCCGAGAGTATTTGTGGAACCAGCAGCGCAAACTTCCGGGTAGAAAGAGGCTTCAGCCCCATTATAAATCTTGGCTCTGATACACTGATTTGCGATGCCGCTTCCTGGCAAATTGTGCCCGTATCTATTAAATTCCTGAGTCAAATCCAGTGGGAAAACGGTTCTGCAGCAAACATCAGAATTGTCAATGCACAGGGTAAATACTGGGCAACAGGCACCAATAACTGCGGCACTGCGACAGATTCTGTCAGCATTGCTTTCCTTAACTCTCCCAAAGTTAAAGCGCCCTCAGATCGTTCATTTTGTGATTTCGTAAGCCCCATTCCTACCCTAACGGCGAATGCCTTGGGAGGGCCGGGACAATACAAATGGAATACAGGTGAAACCGGCCTAAGCATAAAAGGCAATTCTGCCGGCCTGTATATTATTACGGCCTCAAATGCCTGCGGAGCACATAGTGATACTGTTAATATTCGCGTATTTGCTTCACCCAAACCCGACCTGGGCTTAGATACTGCTTTCTGCGGACTTTTCTCCTATCCTTTAACCGTTGGAAATGGTTATCAGTTGGTTACCTGGAGCAATAATTCAACAGCAAATACTATTACTGCCACTCAATATGGCAAATACAGCGTGAGAGTAACCGACTTTAATGGTTGCACAGGCAGTGATGAAATGATGATTGGCAGCAATTGCAAGCTTATATGGTATATGCCTACAGCCTTCTCTCCCAATGGTGACGGCAAAAATGATGTATGGGGCCCCACTATTAAAGATGTTCAGGAATTGAAAATAGCCATTTACAACCGCTGGGGTGAAAAAATATGGGAGAACCGTGAAGGACAGACAGAGTGGGATGGAACTTATGGAAATGCTATGGCAGCAGACGGTGTTTATACCTGGATCGCCAGTTTCAGAAGTAATTTTAAACCTTATTACAAATCAGGGGTATTGACGCTCATGCGTTAAAAATCAATACGGAACTTTTCTCTTCTCAGCTCTGCGTAGGCCAATGGATTTTCGTAATCTTCATGGTGCTGCAGTCTGTTGCGGACAATCCCAATGGCTTCATAAATGGCATTTCGGAAAGATAGCGTTTCGCAGGTACCCTTTCCTGCCAGATCGTAGGCAGTTCCATGGTCAGGGCTGGTGCGCACCACATTAAGACCTGCCGTATAGTTTACGCCGTCGTAAAAGGCGAAAGTTTTGAATGGAATCAGACCTTGGTCGTGGTACATGGCCAATACACCATCGAAGGTTTTGTAGGCACCGCTGCCAAAGAAACTATCGGCTGAATAAGGCCCATAAACCAGATTCCCCTCTCCAAATACCTTAGCAATGGCTGGTTTGATAATTTCAATTTCTTCCTTACCCAATAATCCTCCATCACCGGCATGGGGATTCAACCCAAGCACTGCAATACGAGGCTTGGTACATGCAAAGTCTTCACGCAGGGAGGTGTGCAATATGTTGAGCTTTGCAACTATTTTATCAATGGTTATGGCTTGCGCTATTTGACTCACCGGTAAATGTTCGGTAACCAGTCCCACGCGCAGCTTTTCGCTCACCAGCAACATGGCATAGTGATCTACGCCTAATTTATCGGCTATGTATCCTGTATGTCCGCTAAATCCCGGCAGATTGGCAGCCACAGTATTTTTATCAAGGGGCGCGGTGACTATCGCCTGTAAATGCCCTGCAGCAACATCTAAAAGTACTTTATCCAAAGCCAACAAAGCTTCCTTGCCGGCGGCATCAGATGCTTGTCCGGGTGTAATTTCCATGCTTGTATCACTGCTCACCACAAGATTAAGCCTGCCTTCTTTAGCTTCAGAGGCACTTTGCACCAGGTGATACATGGGTTCCTGTAAATTCAGTAACTTTTTGTAAAACACAAAGCTTTTCGGCGATGCATATACTACCGGTGTGCAGTATTTGTAAATATGCTCATCGGCAAAGGTGCGGATGATGAGTTCCAGCCCAACACCATTAGGGTCGCCCTGGGTTATTCCAATTACAGGTTTAACTTTATCCATTCGCTTTGTTCATTAAAAACTGAACTACCATACGAACACCCACACCGGTTCCCCCTTTTACGCGGTATGCATCAGGGGCATGGTTGAACGCAGTACCTGCAATATCAAAATGCAGCCATGGATAATCGGTAAAATACTTCAGGAAGGCACCGGCTGTCTGGGCTCCGCCTTCTGCTTTTCCAAGGTTTTTCAGATCGCTGATATCGCCTTTCATTTCTTCGCTATACTCTTCCCATAGCGGAAATTCTGCCAGACGCTCGTACACGGTTTCACCGGCAGCTTTTACAGCTTGTTTAACAGATTCAGCTGCAGTTCCCATCATGGCGCTTCCATATGCACCCAGTGCCCTGGCAGCAGCACCTGTGAGTGTGGCAAAATCCATGACAAGTTCAGGTTCATATTTTTTGGCAAAGGCAAGGGCATCGCACAAAATCAAACGTCCTTCGGCGTCGGTATTGAGCACTTCCACGGTGGTACCGTCGAATGTAGTAATAATATCGCCCGGGCAAATGGCGTTTTCACCCGGACGGTTGTCAGTAGCGGGAACCAATCCAATAACCCACAGTGGCAGTTTTAATTTTCCAACTGCATACATAACACCGCCTACAACCGCAGAACCCGCCATATCGCATTTCATATAATCCATGCTGGCCGGGGTGGGTTTAAGGCTAAGTCCGCCGGTATCAAAAACCACGCCTTTACCCACCAGCACAATCGGTTTGGTGTTTTTGGCAGTGGCTGGTTTATACTCCATTATGCTAAATGTAGGCGGATCCTGGCTGCCTTTATTTACAGACAGCAGGCCACCCATCTTCTGACTCTCAATTTTGGCTTTGTTCCAAACCTCCACACTAAATCCGGCATTTTGCCCCATTTGAACAAACTTGTCTGACAGACCTGTAGCATTTAAGCCTAGAACCGGTTCATTAACCAGATCTCGGGCCATAAAGACAGATTCTACAATAGTTTGAACCGCATTCCAGTTCTCTGAGCCTGCACCGCTGTACTCAATGGTTTTTAGTGAAAGTGCCGTTTTTTCACGGTCTTTAAGATATTTATCAAATTTATAATTTGTAAGAGCCAGACCTTCGGCAAGTGCCAATCCCCATGCCGCATCTGCATCTACATTATAAACCTTAACAGCATTGGCTTTATCGACGTTAAGCGATTTCGCTATACCGCTTCCGGCTTTTCTCAATCTTTCCGACTCTACATGTCCTTCGTTTTTGCCGGCTTTTTCCAGGTAAAAAACACCCTCTTGACCTCGGTAAACATGGCTCCAGCTTTCTCCGTTCAATGCGATGGAAAAATACTGTTTTACCGGCTCGGGGATAGAAACTCCCGAAATGGACTCTTTTGATTTAATTAATAAGACGGTTGACATAAATAAAGGACTGCGAAATTACGCATTTACAGGGAAAAACCGCCCTGTTTTCAGCACTCATCCACAGCATGTGCATTACATCACCTCAAAAGCATGCAGGCATAGCATAAATTTGCAACAATGACATCCAAAATCCGTGTCGGAATTTTCTTTGGTGGCGCTTCACGCGAAAGGGAAGTTTCTTTTGCCGGCGGCCGAACCGTGTATGATAATCTGGATAAAAACCTGTTTGAGGCCGTTCCCATTTTTGTGGATTCGTTTGGCAATTTTGTAATTCTGAACTGGGAATATGTTTACAAAGGAAGTATACGTGATTTTTATCCGCATGCATCTTTTCTACCCGATTTGCCCAATGGTTTTCAGGTTTACGCAGAAAGCCTCAATCCGGATGAACAAACACAGCAGCAAATGCTGGCCTCTTTGGGTATACCCGTAACTGCTAATGATTTAAAAAACCATATTGATTTTGCATTTTTGGCCTTACATGGCACATTGGGCGAAGACGGAACCATTCAGGGACTGCTCGAATGGCACAATATCCCTTATTCAGGTTCCGGGATATTCGCATCTGCACTGGGCATGAACAAAGCCCGACAAAAAGATTTTCAGGAAAGGGCGGGGTTATATGTAAACCATTATCAGACCCTAAAACGCGATGCCTGGGTTCAGGCTGATGACCAAGAGAAAGGAAACCTTTTTTTCTTTTACAATCGCGAATTCAATGAACATTTTGTTGTAAAACCCGCCAATCAAGGCAGTTCACTGGGTGTGAGTGTTCTTAAAAATACCGATTTCTC
>RGEC01000129.1 GCA_009918425.1 Bacteroidota bacterium | reverse complement strand
AGCCAGATGCAGCCTGCGTATGACAGCATAAGCCGAATGAGTATGAAAAACTCACTTACACTGCCTGCGGATGATGTAAAGTCAAGACTGGAAAGCGGTGCTCCTTATGTTATTCGTATAAAACTGCCCCGAAAAGAAGAGATTCGTTTTCATGATGCCATTCGAGGCTGGGTAACGGTGAACAGCGCGCAGCTGGATGACAAGGTGCTGCTGAAAAGCGACGGTATGCCCACCTATCACCTTGCCAATGTGGTGGATGATTATTTAATGGGTATCAGCCATGTTATCCGTGGTGAGGAATGGCTGCCCAGTGCTCCCCTGCATGTAATGCTATACCGCTACCTGGGCTGGGAAGAGGTGATGCCCGTATTTGCCCATTTGCCGTTATTGCTTAAACCGGAAGGCAACGGAAAACTGAGCAAGCGCGACGGAGACCGCCTTGGATTTCCTGTTTTTCCCCTGCAGTGGACCGATCCCAAAAGTGGAGAGGTGAGCAGTGGGTATCGCGAAAGTGGTTATTTCCCCGATGCAGTGGCGAATATGCTGGCATTGCTTGGATGGCACCCCAGTGATAACCGCGAGTTGTTTTCCATGGATGAACTGATCGAGGCTTTCAGCCTGGAGAAAGTAAGTAAAAGCGGTGCCAAATTTGATGTGCAGAAGGCTTTCTGGTTCAACCAGCAATATTTGCAGCAAAAATCAACTTCTGAGGTTGCTGCTATGATAAAGCCGCAAATGTTGTCTGCAGGCTTTAATGCAGATGATGCCTACCTGGAACAGGTAGTAGTTTTGATGCGCGAAAAAGTACAGTTTGCCCGCGATATCATCACGGAAGGAACGTATTTCTTTACCAATCCGGAGGCTTATGACGAGGATGTTGTAGCCAAAAAATGGAAGCCTGAAACGAGCACACACATCGAAGGTATTCGCAATAGATTTGCCGGTCTTTCTGATGCAGCAACCGCATTGGATTATGAAAATGCATTCAAGGTTTATTGCGAAGAGGCTGTGGTAAAAACCGGGGAGTTATTGCAACCGCTTAGGCTCGCTGTAAGCGGTAAAGGAGCCGGTGCGCCCATATGGGAAATGATAGCCCTTATTGGTAATCAGAATATTCTTCTGCGCCTTGAGAATGCAATAAATAAAATTTCATTTTCAAAACCCTAGGCTATCCTTTAATTTCGCCAAATATCTTGTTTCGAAACCAAAAACTATAATGAAGAATTTTAAATTGATAAACCTGATTGGTGGCTGGGCCATGTTTGCCATAGCCCTTGTGGTGTACACACTTACCCTGGAGCCATCTGTGAGTTTGTGGGACTGTGGCGAATTTATCAGCGCAGCATACCGTCTGCAGGTTGTGCATCCTCCCGGAGCACCTTTCTTTCTCATGATTGGTCGCCTCTTTGCCTTACTGGCCGATTCTCCGGAGAAGGTCGGTTTTTGGGTGAATATGCTTTCTGCCGTTTCCAGTGCAGGTTGTGTAATGTTCACATTCTGGATTACTACCCACTTTGCCGACAGGATTGTTTCTGCTGACAGAGAAAATAGAAATTTTTTAATTATCGCAGCCGGCGTAGTAGCGGCGCTTACCAACACCTTTATAGACAGCTTCTGGTTCAGCGCGGTAGAAGCGGAAGTATACGCACTCAGTTCTTTCTTTACTGCACTTACCTTCTGGGCAATACTGCGATGGGACAGGCAGGCCGACAGCCCCAATGCAGACCGCTGGTTGGTTTTTATCGGTTTTATTACCGGTCTTGCATTGGGTACTCACATGTTGAACCTGCTGGTAATTCCTGCGGTTTGTCTGGCATATTACTTCCGTCGCTATGAAACCAATGCAAAAGGTGTTATGCTGGCTTTCGGTGCTGCAATTCTGGCATTGGGTTTTGTAATGAAAATTATCTATCCCGGTATTCCATGGCTTACCGACAAACTTTTTGTTAATGATTTTGGAATGCCCTTTTACAGTGGCGCTATTATGTCAGTCATTGCCATTTTTGTATTACTGGCTTTCTTGCTGTGGTTCACACATAAAAACGGGTTTAAAAACTGGAACACGTTGCTGCTGAGTATCACTTTTATCATTGTGGGTTATTCCTCATATGCCATGGTGATTATTCGTTCTATGGCCAACACTGCCATTGATATGAATAACCCTGAAGATCCTTATAAATTCTATGGTTATATTACCCGTGAGCAGTATGGAGATCGACCTTTGGTGAAAGGCCCGTTCTTCAATGCGCCGCAGGTGGATTATGAAACCACCCACAAGAAGTACTTCAAAGGGGAGAAAAAATACGAGGAGGGCGGAGAAAACTATGAACCTATATATGATGAAGAATTTATGACCCTGTTCCCACGCATGGGAAAAAGCAATAAACCTGCCGATGCCAAAGGTTTCCGTGAATGGGGTGGTATGGGTGATGTACAATCCAGTATCGAGGATTTGAGAAACAAAGGAAAGCTTACCCCCCAGGAACAGCAGGAACTGCAATATATGGAATACGAGATTCCAACCATGGGCAATAACCTGCAATTCTTTTTCAAATACCAGATTGGCCACATGTATATCCGCTATTTCATGTGGAATTTTGTAGGTCGCTTTAACGACCAGCAGGCTGTTACGGGTAATACCCGCTTTGACGGAAACTGGTTTTCCGGAATTGGACCTGTTGACCGTTTTGTTGTAGGCCCCAAAAAGGATTTACCCGATTATTACAAAGAGCAGAAAGGAAGAAATGCTTATTACTTCCTGCCCCTTTTGTTGGGAATTCTGGGTCTCCTTGTGCATTATAGCGCCAGAAGAAAAGACTTTTGGCTTGTAATGACCCTGTTCCTTTTCACCGGTGTGCTGATTAATGTATATATGAATCAGCCCCCATACGAGCCTCGTGAGCGTGATTATTCGCTGGTGGGGTCGTTCCAGACTTTCTGTATATGGGTGGGTCTGGGTGTCATAGCCGTTGCAGACCTTCTGACAAAAAGTCTAGGGAAAACAGCAGTGGCGGTATCTGCTGCTGCCTGCACCATTCTCGTGCCCGTGAATATGGCATACCAAAACTGGGATGACCACGACCGAAGCGGTCGTTACATTGGTATTGATATGGCCAAGAACTTCCTGAATCAGTTGGAACCCAACGCTATATTGTTCTGTAATGGTGATAACGACACCTATCCGTTGTGGTATGCCCAGAATGTGGAAGGAATCCGCACAGATGTGCGCATTATCAACCAGAGTTTGTTGCCAACCGAGTGGTACAGTTCAGTGCTTTTGGATAAAGTGTATGATTCTGAACCGCTTCCCCTGACGGTTACCAAACGCGACCTGCAAACCGGCAGTTTTGAATATGGTGTAGAAATTGACCGCAGCAGTACCCGCCCCAGATCGTTGAGAACCATGATTGACGAGCTTCTCAAGGCAAACCGAGACGAAGGTTCAGAGGGTGTTAAAATGAAGGGTTTCTCGGCGTATTTGCCCATAAATAAAGATGCGGTTATCAAAGCCGGGGTGGTGAGTCCCAAAGACCAGAATCTTATTGTTGATACACTCAAGTTCAACATCGGGGGCAATTATATTACCAAAGGAGATATTGTGGTTTATGATTTAATTGCCACAAATGCAGCCCAAGGCTGGAAACGTCCTATTTACTTCACTTCTGTAAGTGGTTATGATTTTAACTACCTGAACAGTTTTCTGCAGCTGGAAGGTCTGGTTTACAAATTTGTGCCCATTAACGGTGGCTCAGATGGTGGCCAGCCTCGCAAAATCAATGATTATCTTACCTATAAAAATCTGGTGCACAAATACCGCTACTATGGCATGAAGGAGAAAAAGAACTTCTACCTGGATGACAAAGCCGCCTATGTGCCCGGTGATTTGCAGCAAATGGCTCTGATACTGGCCAAGCATTATTATGCTGAAATAGATAACTTCAGAGGCTATATGAAGGCTAAAGACAGCCTGAAAATCACATCGCCTCCTCCCGGATTCAAGGATGTGGCTACCTTCGAAAAAGTGATGGGCGACAGCGTTGAAGTTTACCGCAAGCGCGGCATTGAAGTGATTCACAAAATGCTGACAGAAATGCCCGAGAAGGTTTGTCCTATCCGCCGCGATATCAAAACAGAAATGGGTATTACCCTTATTTACCTTGGCGATACGGAAGAGGGCAAAAAGCTTCTCAACAAGGCCATGGATGAATGTGTACAGTATGCCAAGTATTTCAGCAGATGGGACGATGAAGGCTGGGCACAGCGCGAGATTGGAAACAGTCAGTATCTGCTGCAGCAGGCTATGATGTTTGCTGGACAGCGGGGTATGAAAGACCTTGAATCCAAGTATAAAAATATGCTGCAAAGCATACCACAAATGCAATAACTATCTAAAAACCCCGCCACGGCGGGGTTTTTAGTCTTTACCATGAAAAAGGGAAATTTCATTTACGGCATTCACCCGGTGGAGGAAGCGATTCGTTCCGGTCAAACTATAGACAAAGTTTGGGTGCAGGAAGGCACAGTAAGCCCGGCGCTGAGGGAGGTGTTGGGTCTGCTGCGCGACCACAAGATTTTATGGAAACAGGTTCCTGCCGAGCGACTAAACCGTATGATTAACGGCAACCATCAGGGAATTATTGCTGCACTTTCAGCAGTGGATTTCGCTACCATTGACCAGGTGGTGGCCATGGCCTATGAAAAGGGCGAAGATCCATTTTTGATAGTGCTGGATGGAGTTACCGATGTACGCAATTTTGGCGCTATTGCCCGTTCGGCTTATTGTGCAGGTGCCCATGGCATCGTGGTGCCGGAAAAAGGCGGAGCCGCCATCAATGCGGATGCCGTGAAAACCTCGGCCGGTGCGCTTATGCATATTCCGGTTTGCCGCGTTCAGAGCCTGTATCATGGACTCAAACTCATTAAAAACAGCGGCCTCATGTTGGCAGGCGCCACTGAAAAAGCTGCCACATCTCTTCATGAAGCAATGCTTACCGGCCCTGTGGCATTGATTTTGGGTGATGAGGAAAAAGGGTTGGGAACCGATACCCGCAAGCTCTGTGACGTGCAGTTTCGCATTCCCATGATGAGAGAGGGTGTGGGTTCACTGAATGTGTCTGTTGCAGCCGGCGTGGCCTTGTATGAGGTTGTCAGACAGCGTGGGCTGAATCCTTAACGCGTTAATATCACTCTCTGAGCGTGTTTGTATCCGGCGCTCTCCAGTAACAGTTCATAAATGCCGGCAGGCAGATCAGCGGTTGCAATACGCCCGGTTTTGCCGTTCATTGTTTTGGTTTTTAGTTTTCTTCCGGTGGCGTCAAACAAGGTCAACGTGCATCCATATTCACTTTGAAGCGCAAAGGCAACCATAATTTCTGAGCCATCTGCATTTGTTTTGATAACCGGTTTTTCAGCATCTAAGATTTGTGCATGACAGATTTCGCTGTACTGCTTATCACCATTATTTTCAGTGTATTGAATACGGTAAAAATTCTGTGTTAATGGCGCTGCATCTGCAAACTGATAGGTTGTGGGTGTGAATGATGATCCATGGGGAGTTATTGTACCCAGGGGCTTCCAAATACTTCCTTCGGCCGATCTTTCAATGGTGTAGATACCCGTGGCGGGTTCTTCGCTTACACCCCAGGTAAGCTGTACTTTGCCGCTGTGGGGTTTGCAGTGGTGAAACAGCCAGTGCACGGGCATGGCGGAGAGTTCGCCGCCGGTAAAGTCGCTGAAGGATGTTGCGTTATTGAAGAGCAATATGTTATTGGTTACATCGGCAGCACTTCCCAATGTCCAGGTTGAGCCGCTGTACTTACCCGCGTAAATATGGGATTCTGTTCCTACCACATCCGATTGTTGGTAGGTGCAACTCACATTACAGCTAAAGCTGCTAATTCCGGATTGGGTTACTTCCCAGTAGCGGCTTATGAATGATGTTGCAGCTATATTGCTGGGGTGTTTGGCGGCTGCTACTTTAACCGAAGCGGTTGCCGAACTGAATGTACCTGATCCAAAATTGAGGGTGATGGGAGAGTAGGCTCCATTGCCTACAGGATAGGTAAGCTGGGTTGCAGTGGCAATAGGGCGTATCAATTTTCCTGTTCCTCCAGTATTGATATAGGCTGTGGAAGCGCCGCCAGTTAAAGTACCGGAAACTGTAAGATCATAATTCCCTATAGACAATACGCCTGAGGTCATGGTCATATTGCCCGAGATGGTTCTGTTTTTATCCAGGGTG
>RGEC01000128.1 GCA_009918425.1 Bacteroidota bacterium | reverse complement strand
TGGAACGGGTTTCAGGGCTCCGCAGGCACATGACAATGACCTGCATATTGCCTTTGCCGGTGGTGGAGTTTCAAGGGTTCAGTTGTCACCCTTGCTCAGGGAGGAGCAATCGCGAAGTTTCAATCTTTCATGGAACCATGATAAAGCCAATGAAAGGTACATTATGGGATTTACGCTGGATGCATTTTACAATAGACTGCGCAATCCTTTTGTACTGGAAAACGCCGGGAATGACCCGTTTGGTGAAGTTTTTGAAAAACGAAACGGACAGGGCGCACAGGTTCAGGGAATTTCAGCGGAATATCGGTTTAATTATCGAAAAAAAATGCAACTGCAGGCAGGATTTACGCTACAGCAAAGCTGCTACGATACGGCCATCACCCTCATTTCCGGCCAGAGCCTGCTCAGTGCTTTTGCCCGAACTCCCAATGCCTTCGGTTATGCATATGGATGGGCAGATCTAACGGACAAAATCAACATTTCACTGGATGCTGTGTACACAGGCGCTATGTATGTGTCGCATTTTGGAGGTGCTGATAATTTTTCAAGAGACAGCATAGTAAAAACAAAACCATTTTTGGAAATCAATACAGCCTTGAATTACAGGATAATATCACCCAAAAGCGGCCTTGTGTGGACACTTTCTCTGGGTGCCAGAAACATCCTCAATGCGTATCAGCGGGATTTTGACATAGGGAAAAACAGGGATAGCAATTACATCTATGGTCCATCGGCTCCAAGGACCATTTTTATTGCCCTGCGTTTGGGTAAATCAGGTCGGTAATACTAATTTTGATTTAATGAGTTCTTTTTTCCAGGGTTTCACTGCTTTTTTCAGAGGAATGGGTTTCTCTATTTCAAGGCTGGGTGTATGGTATTTGGTTCCGCTTGTTCTTTGGCTATTGCTGGTGGTGGGTCTTTCCTTCCAAATCAGCGATTGGTTGATCCCTTATCTGTATCGGTGGATTGAAGCGCAAACAGGCCTCAATTTATCTGGTTCACAAAGTGAAAATGCCTGGCAGGAAATTTTGAAAACCGGTTTGAAATGGGCTGTAATTATTGTGGTGAAAATACTTTTGTGGTATGCGATGAGCCGATACATGAAGTATATAGTGCTCATACTCTTATCACCTTTGTTTGCCTACATTTCAGAGAAAACAGAAGAAATTATCACGGGCAATAACTATCCGTTTAATATGGGCCAGTTTTTAAAAGATGTACTGCGGGGAATGGGTATAACATTACGGAATATGTTTCTGGAAACCTTGCTAATTTTAGCAGGCGGCATTCTCACTTTTTTTATACCTGTTTTATCGCCACTGGTTTTATTGGCCCTGTTTCTGGTAAACAGCTATTTTATGGCCTTCAACTTCTTTGATTATGCGGTAGAGCGCAAAAAAATGGGGGTTTCTAAAAGTGTAATGTATATGCGTGCCAACCGAACAACATTGCTGGGTTTTGGAGTTGCGTACAATCTTATTGCCTTTTTCCCCCTTCTGGACTGGATACTGGCTCCCATCAGCGCTGCTTCAGGAGCGGTTTTGGCCGATCATGCGCTGCCGCAGGGTAAAAGTTCTGCCACATTCAACGGATAGTCGACAAACCTCTTTTATTAGGGAGGTATTGTGGCCCAATCTTTGTATTTTTGCAGTTCGTGGTAAAAATTACACATACAATGAAACGTTTTCTCACATTGATTTCGGTTTTAACCCTTGTAGTTCAGGCTGTTGCACAGCCTGCCAATGCGGTTCTGTTTAAGTATGCCGGTGACAAACAAGTTACCGTGGATGAATTTGAGCGCTATTTCAAGAAAAACCTGAACATAGTGAATCAGGAAATGACCCCCGAAAAAATCCGAGAAGATCTGGACCTCTACATCAAGTTTAAACTTAAAATCCAGGATGCACACGATGCCGGAATGGATACCGCTAAAAGCTATCTGCAGGAGGTAGACATGTTCCGCGAACAACTTGCTCGCTCATACCTGTATGACCGTGAAGTTACCGACGGATTAATCCGCGAGGCTTATGACCGTCTTGCACAGGAGGTGGAAGTATCGCACATTCTGATCGCGATAAACAGCAAGGCTAAACCGTCTGATACACTGGTTGCCTGGCAAAAGATAAAAGGTATTTATGACCGCATTAAAGCTGATCCCACATTGTTTGCTGCAGAAGCCAAAAACTCTGATGATCCCGGCACCCGTGATAATGGTGGTAACCTGGGTTATATGACTGCTTTGCAGGTGGTATATCCTTTTGAAAATATGGCTTACAATACCCCTGTTGGAAGTATTTCGGGTATTTTCAGAACCGATTTTGGTTACCATATCCTAAAAGTGACCAGCAAACGCCCCAACCGCGGTGATATAAAACTCAGACATATTCTGCTACGTGTTGGCCTGACCCCTGAGGGAACAGAAGAAAACCAGAAAAGAAAGATTGAGGATATTTACCAGAAGATTAAATCGGGTGAATCAACAGTGGCCGATATGGCACGCAACTTTAGCGAAGACTTCAACAGCCGTAGCAATGGTGCCGGAGGTGAAATGGATTTTATCAATGTAACAATGTTTATAGGCGATCCCGATCGCCAGTCATTGGTTGACCGTGGCTTTAATCTTAAAAATTCAGGGGATTATTCCGAACCTTTCCGTACGGCGTTAGGATGGCACATTATACAGAAAATGGAGATTAGGCCTGTTGGGACTTTTGACATGATGAAAACTACCCTGAAAAACCAGGTTCAAAATAATCAGAGGGCCCAGAAAAGCGTAGATGCATTGGTTGAAAAGGTTAAAAAAGAGAATGGATACAAACAGTATCCCGAGAACATGAATGCACTCATCGCTATATTGGATACCAATTTTACCAAAGGCATTTTCAAAGCAGAGAGCTTACCTGAATTTGCAGCAACTAACCAGGGCAAAAAAGGACGCGTTTATGTGAAACCTAACGGATCCAAAGCCCCCTTGCGCACCCTTCCTTTATTTGTTCTGGGTGGTGAAAAATATACCATAGCACAGTTTGCCAGTCATCTGGAGGTTTCCATGCAGCCCGTTAATGGAACCAATATGGATTTTGTGAATTCTGTTTTCAATGATTGGGTTAAAAGCAAATGTGTGATATATCAGGACCAGCATCTGGAAGAAAAATCTCCCGAATTTAAACACCTGTATCAGGAATTTAGGGAAGGTATACTGATGTTTGCCCGAATGCAGCAAAAGGTTTGGGACAAAGCCAATGAAGATACTGCCGGATTGAAAACATTTCATGAAGCCAATAAAACCAAGTATATGTGGAATGATCGTTTTGATTGTGAAGTATATCTGTGTGCCGATAAAAAAATGGCAGGCTCGGTGGCCAAAATGGTGAAGAAAGGCATACAGCCCGACAGTATTCGCAGAAAACACACCCGTTCCAATACCGTAAGCATGGATTATCGCATGGGTAAATACGAAAGCACCGATACTTTCCTTTTCCCTGACGGTCGCATTCTGGCTACGCTCTTTGGCAAACCGGAATACCGTGAAGCCCAGGGCAAAATTTATAAGTTGAACCAGATTGGTGCCAATTGGGTTGTTGTTAAAATACATCAGTTCATACCTGCCGGTCCTAAAAAACTGGAGGAGTGCCGCGGTCTGGCAGCAAACGATTACCAAACATATCTGGAAGATCAGTGGCTGAAAGACCTGCTAAAAACCTATCCCTATAGTGTAAACCAGCCTGTATTTGATGCTTTCAGCAAGCGTATGCTTGATGAGAAAAGTGTCGGTAAATAAACAGAATGCGCAATATTTTCATTCATAGTGCATTGCGTAATTTGTTGGTGCTTTTTGCGCTAACTGCCTCAGGGCTTAAATCTCAGCCCTTGCATGTGGATGGTATTATGGCCGTTGTGGGTGACAAGGTAGTGCTTAGGAGTGATTATGAAACAGAAATGGGTCAGCTTGCCCGTTCCGGCAATTTGGTGGACAGCCAGCAGCTGTCCTGCCTTGTTCTCCGTAAGCTTATTCTGCGTAAATTGATGCTTAATCAGGCAGAGATTGATTCTTTACCCCTTTCAGATGAGCGCATTGATGCCGAGATAGACAACCGCCTTCGCTATTTTCAGCGCCAGGCAGGCAGCCAGGCAGATCTGGAACGGTATCTGGGCAAAACCCTCTCTGAATACAGGGAAGACATTCGTCCAAAAATGAAAGAACAGCTTCTGGCGCAGGAAATGGAGAGTAAGATTACCTCATCTGTCAAAATCAGTCCCCAGGAGGTAAAACAGTTTTACAACGATATCCCAAAGGATAGCCTGCCTATTATTCCTGCAGAAGTGGAAGTTGCGCAGCTACTGATAGAGCCTCCTGTTTCACCTGAATCTAAAGATTTTGCCCGCGAGCAGTTGCAAATGCTTCGCGCGCGCCTGCTTGCCGGCGAAAGTTTTGAGAAGTTGGCCAAAACATACAGTCAGGATCCGGGTTCTAAAGAAAATAACGGATTGCTTCCTGAATTTGGGCGCGGCGAAATGGTGCCTGAATTTGAACGAATGGCGTTTAAACTAAAGCCTGACTCCCTTAGTCCTGTTTTTGAAAGTCCGTTTGGTTTTCACCTGATGAAGGTTAGCAAACGCATGGGTGAAAGAGTGCTGGCTTCACACATTCTTATCCGGGCTGAGTACACAACTGCAGACTTCAGTGCAACCCAGAAACGTATAGATTCTGCATACGATCTGCTCTATGAAAAGAAAATAGACTGGTGCGCAGCGGTAAAACGATATGCATCAGCGGATATTGGCAACAGGGGTTACTGTGGTTTTTTTACTGATGAAACAACCGGCAGCCAGAAGATGATTTTTGATGAATTACCTCCGGAAATCAAGATGATTTTAGATAAGTTGAAGCCTGGGGAGTTTTCGGAGCCGACCAGAACCTTTACCCCCGATGGTCGTGCCATATATAGAATGGTTTACCTGAAATCATTCACAGCGCCCCACCAGGCCAATTTATTGCAGGATTATGGACGTATTCAACTGGAGGCAGAAGCCCGTAAAAAGCAGAAGGCTATAGATAACTGGGTAGATAAAACCAAAAAAGATACCTACATCCGTGTGCAGGGCAATTTGATTCAGTGCCCGGATTTGAAAGTATGGGAGGCACAAAACTGATGAACGAAAAAGAATTGGCTGAATCGTTTTCCGCTTCGGTTGCGGAAATCAAGAATGAAATTTCCAAAGTAATTGTGGGGCAGGAGCATGCCGTAGATGCAGTCCTGACTTCCATTTTCTGTAATGGTCATGCCTTGCTGGTGGGTGTCCCGGGCCTTGCCAAAACCCTACTGGTAAAAACCCTTGCGCAAAGCCTGGATCTGGATTTCAGCCGAATACAATTTACCCCCGATTTGATGCCCGGCGATATTACCGGAAATGAGATACTGGATGAAGATAGAAAGTTTCACTTTGTAAAAGGTCCATTGTTTGCCAACATAGTGCTGGCTGACGAAATCAACCGTACTCCGCCAAAAACACAGGCGGCTCTGCTGGAAGCCATGCAGGAACGAAATGTTACTGTAGCCGGACAGCACCATGCACTGCCCAAACCATTTTTTGTACTGGCTACGCAAAACCCCATAGAACAAGAGGGAACCTATCCCTTGCCCGAAGCCCAGCTGGATCGTTTCATGTTCAATATTGCCCTGGAATATCCGGGTTATGAAGAGGAAATGTTGATTCTGAAGGGCACTACAGGCGCTGAAGAAGCTGCAGCCAGCAAAATATTGGGCGCTGGCAGCATTTTGGAATATCAGCAGTTGGTGAGGCAGGTTCCTGTAACGGATGCCGTTTTTGAATATGCCGTTTCATTGGTTCGTAAAACCCGCCCGGGAACGCCTCAGGCCGATGCTGTGGTAAATGAATATGTTAGCTATGGTGCCGGCCCCCGCGCCGGACAGTTTCTCATTCTGGGGGCCAAATGCCACGCCCTGATGCATGGAAAGTTTTCACCCGACAGGGAAGATGTGCAGGCAGTAGCCAAAAACGTGCTCAGACATCGCCTGGTGCGCAATTATAAGGCCGAAGCCGAAGGCATCAGCAATGATGATGTGGTGAAGCGGTTGTTGTAATTGAAAATTATTTAAAGTAATTTGTATTTAGATTTGTTTGTAGTTGTTTTAAGAATTCCGAAAGGTCTTGAATTTGACATTCAATCTTATCTAGTCTTACCGAAATACTTTCATTTGTTTCAATTTGTCTTGATGTTTCAGGATATAATGAAATTGGATTAATAGAAAGAATGGATGCAATATGCATCAATTTTTCTGCTGTAACAGAAACTTCTCCGTTTTCTATTGCGGAATAGCCTCTAAGTGACATCCT
>RGEC01000127.1 GCA_009918425.1 Bacteroidota bacterium | reverse complement strand
AAGGTTATCATGGGATGATGCGTTTGCATCGTCAAAAGGCCTGGCTTTGAAAACCTTTATTGGTCCATCCGATGTTTCGATCCAGGCGGCAGGATAAGGACTAAGTCCTCTTATTTTATTGTGGTTTTGCAGTACAGTTTCCTCTGTAGATAACCTACAGAAATCTCTAAATATCTTAGGGGCCGCTTTTTCTTTTCCACTCAGCATTTGCGGACTGCTTGTGATTTTACCGGATTCAACCATTAAAACAGTATTGAGTACCAATTCTGCCCCTATTTGCATAAGCTTGTCATGCATTGAACCGGCATTGTCTTCGGCATCAATATCAACCGATTCCTGCAAAACAATATCACCAGTGTCAATCTCATGCTTAAGAAAAAAAGTGGTTACCCCTGTTTTCGTTTCTCCCTGGATAATGGCATGGTTTATAGGTGCTGCACCCCTGTATTGGGGCAGCAGCGATGCATGAAGGTTGAATGTGCCAAGTTTGGGCATACTCCAGATGATTTCAGGCAACATTCTGAAAGCAATCACAATTCCTAGATCGGCATCCAACTGTTGCATTTGGGTCACAAATTCTTCAGATTTAAGCTTTTCAGGCTGCAAAACAGGAATACCAAGTTCCAGGGCTGCTTTCTTTACATCACTTTGTTGCAGATGCATGCCACGTCCTGCAGGCTTGTCGGGTGCAGTAACAACGGCAACAATGTTCTTGCCGTTTTCAACAAGCTTGCGCAATGAAAAAGCAGCAAATCCCGGGGTGCCGAAGAAAACGATACGCATGATATTTACGTCTCTATATTTGTGACGCTGCTGCAAAAGTCCGAAATTTGTAACAAACACATGGGGTTTGGCAGAAAAATATTTGCATGTTTGTGCGTCTGTGCCAGCGTACTGACTTTCACACCCCTGAAAGGTCAGCTTAAGTTTGTTGAAAACACAGGGCAATGGCCTGCAGCCTATCACTTTAAGGCATCGCTTAGCAGCGCTGATTTATGGGTTTCAGATTCCGGAATTTGGATAAATAGCTGGGATCCTTCAGCATCTGAAAAGATGCATGCAAGAAATACGGATGAATTTGTGGTGAATGGCCACATATTGTTGCTAAAATTCAAGGACGGTAGTTTTCGGAAATCTACAGGAAAAGGACAAGCGTTCACTGAAAAGTACAATTACTTTTATGGGAGTGCAAAAAAACAGTCCACACCCGCCCGTGCCTATGCCGCAGTTTTCGTAAAAGATCTGTATCCGGGTGTCGATCTTGAAATTTTGGAGTTTCAAGGGCGGGTTAAATACAATGTCATTTGCAGCAATCCCGATAAAATTAATCAGGTGCGCTGGAAATATGAGGGTGCAAATGGCGTAAAGGTTCAATCTGATAACCTGGAAATACAGACAACTTTGGGTGTTTTTGCTGAACAGCTCCCGAGGGTATTTTCTGTAAACAAAGACGGAGAAACCGATTTACAGGCGCAATATCTTACTGAGGCAGGGTACATAGGTGTGGAAGTTGAAACCAGGAATGTAAGTAGACGAAAAACAAAAACAATACTAGATCCAGTGCTGGTATTCAGCACTTTCAGTGGCTCCCGCGCCGATAATTTTGGCTGTTCAGGAACCTATGATGATTTGGGAAATGCCTATGCAGGTGGTACGGTCTTTAATGCCGGTTTGCCAACAACGCCCGGAGCATATCAAACCAGATTTGGAGGAGGTTTAAGTGAAAGTCTGGGATATGGCGGTGCCCGCGATGCCGCTATACTTAAATTCTCGTCGAATGGCAGTACATTGTTGTATTGTACCTATCTGGGTGGAGAAAATAATGAGCAACCGCATAGTATGGTTGTAGATAAATTTGGCAACCTGTATGTGATGGGTAGTACCAAAAGCCGCACATTCCCGGTTACAGCCGGGGCATATCAATCTGCTCAACGCGGAGATT
This sequence comes from Bacteroidota bacterium, assembly GCA_009918425.1. Lineage (GTDB taxonomy): Bacteria > Bacteroidota > Bacteroidia > NS11-12g > UBA955 > RGEC01. Next base: position 4,471 of record RGEC01000127.1, on the reverse strand, counting down.
ATGATTTTTTTGTATCCAAAATCAGCAGCGATGGCAGTAAGTTGCTGGCATCCACATTTCTAGGCGGAACCGGTATGGATGCCGTAGGTGCAAACCGCGCTGCAGATCCCATTGATGATTATCCGCTTTTATACAACTACGCAGATGAATTCAGGGGAGAAATTATTACCGATGACACCCAGGTGTTTATTGCCGGATTTACCTACAGCATTGATTTTCCAAGATCGTCAAACAGTGCCTGGTATGGTGGCAATGAAGATGCTGTTATGTTTGCCATGAATAATACCTTGACCCAGCTGAAATGGTCGCAACTGGCCGGTAGCAGTGGATATGATGCTTTTTATGGAGTAGCCCTTGGCAAACATGGTGATCTGTATGCCTCAGGAGGTAGTAGCAGCCAGGATTTACCTTCAAAATTCCCCGGTATTTTCAAAAAGAATTATCAGGGGGGGATTGCTGATGGTATTGCATTCCGGTTTGATAAAAATAACGGAAAAGCACTTGCAGCAACCCATGTGGGCACAGCACTCTATGAACAGGCCTATTTTGCCCAGACGGATAATTCCGGAAATCCTTATTTCTTTGGGCAAACAGAGGGTGTTTTTCCCATAATCAATGCCATTTACAACCAGCCGGCTAAGGGACAATTCATTGTGCGGTATGATACCGGACTTAATAATTTGACACTGAGTACAACCTTTGGTGCCAACAGCAACCAGCCCAATATCAGTCCGTCGGCCTTTTTGGTAGATCGATGCGAGCGAATTTTTGTATCAGGCTGGGGCGGCTCCACAAACGATTATCTCACAGATAACCAGACAGGTTCACCCAAAACACATAGAAATACAGGCAATACGCGAAATCTGCCCATTTCAGCAGATGCTGCACAGAAAGTAACCGACGGCAGTGATTTCTATGTGGCTGTTTTCAGTAAGAATATGAATGGCTTGGCCTATGCCACTTATTTCGGTGGTATGTCTGCTGCAGGCAAGGATGCTGAAGAACATGTGGATGGAGGTACCAGTCGGTTTGATAAAAAAGGAATCATCTACCAGTCGGTTTGTGCCGGGTGCGGAAGAAATGGTCTTTTCCCTACTACACCCGGGGCCTACAGCCGCAGTATGAACAGCAATAATTGTAACAATGCCATTTTTAAAATAGACTTTGAAAACCTGAATAAAAAACCATTTATGAAGGACACCTTTCTTCAGGTAATAGCTACACAGCCTATTAAATTCAGCCTTAAAGCCACAGATCCCGATCCATATGATACCCTAATGCTCAGGGCTTTCAGAATAAAAAATGGCGGAATGAGCGGTAGCGACACAGCTAAAATTACGGTAATTGCCGGTATAGGCAGTGCCGGAATTTCAGTTGCTTGGAATACGGGATGCAACAGTTTTTCTGCCGATACTGTGGTGTATCGCATTATGGTGTTTGATAGAGGTTGCCCCAAAGCCGATACCACCTGGGCTACTATAAAAATTTTGGTTACACCGCCGCCCAAAGTAATACCGCCGGATGCTATTTGTGTGAGCCTGGATAGGTCAACCGGCAGAATCAAAGTTTCATGGAAAGCCACTGTTCAGCCTGCTGCGTTCTTTAAGTATTTTTTATTGGAAAGAACCAATCCGGATAATTCGGTGATCATTATTGATACCATTCGTAATTACAATGTGGGTGAATATACAGACCTAACAACTGTAGATCCTTCAAACAACAATTACTGCTACCGCTTGAAAGGGTATAATATATGTAATGAGCTGGTTCAAAGCGCTTTGCCTTATTGCACGGTTTCGGAACTCAATTCTCCCATAGCATCAACCCCAATGAAATTTGCAACGGTTGATTTTGACAAAACAGTCAGATCTGAATGGGAGCCAAGCAAGGAGCCGGATTTCAAGGAATATGAAATTTATCGATATCCAAGAGGCGGCAGCAAGGGAAAAACCCCGTTTGTAATAACAACGGATACATTTACCAATGATTCTTCCTTCAATGTTGACAATGAATCTTACTGCTACACGGTAGTGGTGGTAGATAAATGCGGTCATGTGAGTAAGCCGGGCGGTGAGGCATGCAATATTGTGCTTACCGGCACAGCCACGGGCAGGCCACTGTACTATTTTGATTTAAGCTGGCAGGATTACCTGTCATGGACCGGTGCTGTCGACTATTGGACCGTAGAAAGGCAGTATGCAGCCAATCCCTGGAGTGAGATTGCATCAAATGTAAAAAACAGACAGGCCCGAGACGCAAACCTTGATTATGACTGGGGTGGATACTGGTATCGGGTTACTGCCCATGAATTTGCTGCTTCAGCGAATAAAAAACCTTATACCAGCCAGAGCAACTGGATTTACCTGTATCAACCGCCGGAATTATGGGTTCCCAACGCTTTTACTGAAAATGAAGACCGCATCAATGATGTATGGGGCACTGTTCCGGTTTTTGTGAAAAATTACCACATGCGTGTGTATGACCGCTGGGGAGGAAAAATCTGGGAGAGTAGCGATAAAAAGCAACAGTGGGATGGAAAAATAAACGGAAAAACGGCTCCTGATGGTGTCTATGCCTGGTATGTTATTTTTGATGGCTGGGATAACAAGTCTTATAAAACAAAAGGCACGGTCACAGTGTTGCACTAATAGTGGCAAAACCAAATTTTAAACAGAAAACAGCGCCAAAAATCTGTGCAGTATGTCAGCGGCCGTTTGACTGGCGGAAGAAATGGGCCGATTGCTGGGAAGATGTTAAATATTGTAGTGACAAATGTAGAATGCAGAAAGCATCCAAATCAAAAATGGCAAAAATCTGATAATGAATTTTCAGCTTTTACGTTTTAGGTAAACCCAAAATTCTTAACAATAAGGTTATTTGCATTTAACGCCCGGTGTGAGTAATATTGCACCTTTATCAGAAAAACAACAATATCCGTATGAATAATTCAGAAAAATCATCAGGTAACAATGCCCTCATGGGCTGGTTTGCAGGCGGCGCAATTGTTTTTGCGCTTCTGGTTGGCGTCCTCATTTACATGTTTGTAATGGGCAATGCTTCCAACTTTGAAAACAACGACATCATTAAAGGGCACCCTAAGAATATTCTGGGTATCATTCACCGTGGTGGATTTATTGTGCCTTTGCTGATTGCCGTTAACATCACTGTAATTTTGGTGGTAGTTGAAAGGTTTATCACCCTTACAGCAGCATCAGGTAAAGGTAATGCCGCCTTTTTCATACGCGGTATTCGCCAGATGCTGGGTAAAAATCAGTTTAATGAAGCCATCGCTGCCTGCGACGAACAGAAGGGTTCTCTAGCCAATGTGGTTAGAAGTGGTCTTATTCGTTATCAAACTGTTACAAAAGACGCCAAACTCAGCAATGATGAGAAAAAAGCAGCTATTGAGAAAGAACTGGAAGAGGCTACCGGCCTGGAGCTCCCCATGCTCTCCCGCAACCTGGTAATTATTTCTACCTGTGCTTCCATCGGAACGCTGATCGGTCTGATTGGTACTGTTTTCGGTATGATTCGTGCGTTTGCGGCTCTGGCCAACACCGGTGCTCCTGATACCGCAGCTCTGGCAACAGGTATCTCTGAAGCGCTTGTAAATACAGCTTTCGGTATCATTGCATCAACCCTGGCTATTATTTTCTATAACTATTTCACCAACCGCATAGACAGCATGACATACAGCATGGACGAAGCCGGATACAGCATTGTTTCCGAGTTCAATGCCAATCATGCATAATGCCGTTTACTTTTTATTTATTAATCGTATAAAGATAAAAACAGGACCATGCCAAAGGTGAAAATGCCCCGCTCAAATCCTACACTGGACATGACGCCCATGGTGGATTTGGCGTTTCTGCTGGTAACCTTTTTCATGCTCACTTCCAGTTTCAGAACACCGGAGCCGGTGGTGGTTGATCCCCCCACCAGTACTACAAAAACCGAAATACCCAAACAGGTATTTATGATTACAGTAGACAATCAGGGTAGGGCTTACATAGATATTACCAACGCCGCTGTAAAGTCAAAGGTTTTTGAGAAGGTATGCAATCAGTATGGTATGAAGGTAGATTCTCTCACCGTGAAGAAATTTGCAGGTTCGGGAGCCATTGGATTGAAAATTACTTCTATACCGCAATTTCTGGAGCTGGAAGCCAATGAAAGAACCAAGGTGAGCCAGACCGGTGTGCCCTATGACACTACCGGCAAAAAGAGTGAATTGTACTGGTGGGCATACTACGCAAGAACGGAGGCACATGCCGATTTCAAAATGCGTGAGGAAGAAGCCAAAAACCGAAAGCTTCAATTTGATAAATCCAATTACATTCAGTTTGCAGTAAAAGCCGCATCCAATGCAAAATACGACGCTGTAAAAAATGTAATACAGGTTTTTAGAGATGCCAAGGTGAAGCAATTCCAGATGATAACAGGCCTAGAAGCAGAACCATCATTGAAATAA
>RGEC01000126.1 GCA_009918425.1 Bacteroidota bacterium | reverse complement strand
TATGCTCATGGGTGATGATGTTCCGCCACGCCGCGAATTCATCGAAGCCAATGCAAGGTATGCCAAGATTGACGCGTAATCGTCTTACTGAAACTTTATTGACTTAATGGGGCTTAGCCGACCGATTACCCTGGCAGGTAAATATAAGACAAGCCAGCAAATCAAAATTGTTCCCACATTCACCCAAAAAATTTGGGTGGGATTGAACTGAATAAGCACTTTATTTACATAATAGGTTTCTGTATTCAGGGTAATGAAACCATACTTGTATTGCAACCAGCAAAACCCGAGTCCTACAATATTACCCAACAACAACCCCATACCGGTAATGAAAATTACCTGATACTGGAAAATACTGCGAATTCCGGATTCTTTTGCACCCAAAGCTTTGAGAGTACCTATCATATGTGTGCGCTCCGTTATAAGAATGAGTAGGGTTGTACACATTCCGATAACGGCAACCAGCAACATAAGTGTTAAAATAATCACCACATTTGTATCCAGCAGCGTCAGCCAGTCAAATATTTGTCGGTTATAGCGATCTGCTGCCTGAATATTAAATGTGCCGGGTGGTAATTTTCGGCTTATTTTATCTACCACTTCCGTAGCAGGTATATTTCCATTTAATCTTAATTCCCATTGGGTGAATTTGGTAGATTGTGGCATCACTTTCTGAACAAGACCAATATGCGTGATAAAATGTGCCTTATCGTAATCATCAAGCCCGGTTGAAAAAATGCCCACTATACGCGGATTGATGGCCCGTGGGCGACGGTTTCCGGAACTATCCTCCTTAAAGAAAATTGCCTGTAAATACATACCTGTATCTAATCCCAGCCTGCCGGCTGTGAGGTCAGATATTATGGCAGTGTTGGTATCACGAGCAAAATCAGGTACAGTTCCTCGTTTAAGGTGATTTTTGAAAAAAGTGAAATCGTAGTTGAAAGAAATACCTTTTGCAACCATGCCTTCAATTTCATTTTCTCCTTTTACGATGCATGGCCGTACAGCACAAACGGCAACCGATTGAACGCCTTGTACAGCTTCAATATCAGGTGTAAATGCAAGTTGCTTGGCAAGCATGGGTATAGGCTCAGATCCTTCGGTATTGGAAATATCGTCAATTACAAGATCGCCATTTATGCCAATAACCTTATTTTTGATACCGGATTGGAAACCTGAAACCGTGGAGAGCGCAATGAACATAACCGCTGAACTTAACCCCACCGCTACAATTGCAAGGCGCACGATAGATCTGGAAAAGGAACCTTTTCCGGATGCCGACAATCGGCGGGCTAAAAATAAAGGCCAGTTCATAACGGCTTCAAAAGTACAGCGAAAGTATTTTACTGTACTCATCGTTTTAGGCTTCAGCTGGCTATTTTCTCTTCAATCGCAGCCTATCATTACGGGTGCTGAGAGAACAGAAGCCTATTTCCCTTTGCTTAAAAAGAAAAAAATTGCGGTTGTAGCCAATCAAACTTCTGTGGTTGGAAAAAAGCATCTGGTTGATACACTTTTGGCTTCCAAAATAAAGGTAAAACTGGTTTTTGCACCTGAGCATGGCTTCCGGGGGCAGGCTGCCAATGGAGAAAAAGTAGTTTCAGGAATAGATCCCGTAACCAAAATACCGGTTATTTCCCTCTACGGAAAGAATATTAAGCCTACGCAAAAAGACCTGAAAGGCGTAGATGCAGTCGTATTTGACATACAGGATGTGGGTGTGCGTTTTTATACATATCTCACCACTTTACACTACGTGATGCAGGCCTGTGCCGAAAACAGAAAACCATTGATAGTACTTGACAGACCCAATCCCAATGGGCATTATGTGGATGGCCCGGTACTAAAACCAGGCTTTGAAAGTATGGTAGGTATGCATCCCATACCACTGGTACATGGCATGACTTTGGGTGAACTTGCCCGCATGATTAACGGAGAAAAATGGCTAAAAACAAAAGACACGTGCCTTTTGACGGTTATTCCAATACAGAATTGGGATCACAACACGGCTTATACCCTACCTGTTCCACCTTCACCCAATCTGCCTACGCAGGAAAGTATTCTGCTATATCCTACTTTGGGACTGATGGAAGGCACCGTGATGAGTATGGGGCGAGGAACTGACAAGCCTTTTGAGTGTTTTGGAGCTCCCTGGCTAAAGGATGGTCATTTTGTATTTGTACCCAAAAATATTCCAGGGAAAGCCGTAAACCCACCATTTCTGGGCGATACGTGTCGAGGTATTCTCCTTACGGATTTCGCACGCAACTACATTGCCGGAAGCAGGCAACTCTATGCGGAATGGTTCGAGATGCTGCTGAATGCCTGCCCGGATAAACAAAAGTTCTTTAACCCATTTTTCGACAAACTTTCAGGCAGTGCAGAATTGAGAATGGCATTGTTGAGTGCTACCCCGATTAAAAAAATCCGGGAATCGTGGAAAAACGATTTATTTCTGTTTGAGTACAGACGAAACAAATATCTGTTATATCCCTACATACCCGGCGTTGGACATACACGCCCATAGGCCTTGTGAAATCGCAGATTGCATAGTTCCTTTGCAGTATGAAATACCTGATTTATGGTTTTGCAATCGCTGCTCTTTGGGCTTGTGGCAATAATTCCAAAGAAACAGCATACGGTGAAAAATTAGACAGCACCCAGGCGGTACATGTTGATGAAGCGCTGTCAGCCTTTGAAAGCAGCGGCAAGAAAGAAGCGGTAATCAAAGGACAAATCAGTCAGGTGTGCACGGGCGAAGGATGCTGGTATACACTGAAGCATGGCGATAAAGAGCAGTTTGTTGGGTTTGACAAGTTCACTATTCCCAAGGATGTGACTGGCAAATTCAGTATCGCAACCGGATATTTTTACCGCGATACCCAGACGGTAGAGCAACTGCGTGAGGGACTAAGTGAGACTGAGGCTGAGAAGATTACCGAACCTAAGATTTCGGTGCAGTTTCAGGCAAAAGGGATTATTGTTAAATAAAAATGCATTATTTACAATAACCAAGCTACGCTTGTTGTGTTGTGACATTTGACAACATGATAATGTCGTTTAAGAATTACAGTCAGTGGAATAAAATCAGCGAAAATTAAAATCAACTAATTCTTGGATCTTAGCTGTTTCCATACATTTAATATAGAATCTCCAAAAGATGCTTTTATAACTTTTTGACTTTTTTCAACACCGTGTTTTTTCTCCAACTTTAAGAAAACGTCCATATTAGCCCTTGTAAAACTATCTGCAAACCTGGATGAATTTGATGCAAATGTCTTAATTGCATCTCTCAATTTTTCTCTACCCTCTGCTTTTTCTGATAGTTCTTTCAGTTCGTTATTAATTTTATCTGTATAAGGGATAGCTTCATGCTGGGTGTTGTTATTTATACAACCTGAAATACTAAAATTTAATATTATTGAAATAGTGAATATTAAAAATCTAAGCCTTTTGAACACACCCGACATTTATAAAAACCGGATTTACTTTATCTCAAACGAATTCATAAAGGCAGTGGTGAAATTGCCTTTTCTGAAATCTTCGTTTTGCATAATCTGCAAATGCAGGGGTATTGTGGTTTTTACGCCTTCAATCACAAATTCATTCAGTGCTCTTTCCATTTTCACAATTGCCTCTTCCCTTGTCTGGGCAGAAACAATTAGCTTGGCTATCATACTGTCGTAGAAAGGAGGAATGCTGTAGCCGGCATAAATATGTGAATCTACGCGCGTGCCATGGCCACCGGGCTTGTGCATGGAAGTGATTTTGCCGGGGCTGGGACGGAAATTGTTATAAATATCCTCCGCGTTCACCCTGCACTCTATTGCACATTTTGTGGGTTCGTAATCCTTACCGCTGATGGGTACACCAGCCGCAATTAGAATTTGTTCTTTCACAAGGTCGTAATTGATAACTTCCTCTGTTACGGGGTGTTCTACCTGAATTCGGGTATTCATTTCCATGAAGTAGAAGTTGCGGTGCTTATCCACCAGAAACTCTACTGTTCCTACACCTTCATATTTAATAATTTCAGCGGCGGCTTTGGCTGCCTTACCCATTTTTTTGCGAAGCTCCGGTGTCATAAACGGACTGGGTGTTTCCTCAATCAGTTTTTGGTGGCGGCGCTGAATAGAACAATCACGCTCGCTGAGATGGCATACCTTGCCATACTGGTCGCCGGCAATCTGTATTTCAATATGGCGAGGCTCTTCGATGTATTTTTCCATGTAGAGACCATCGTTGCCAAAAGCGGCACCGGCCTCCTGTTTTGCGCTGTTCCATGCACCTTCTAGTTCATCTTCGGCCCAAACAATACGCATTCCGCGACCACCACCGCCGGCTGTAGCCTTGATGATTACCGGATATCCGATTTTTTTAGCAATCTTCTTACCTTGTTCTATGCTATCCAACAAACCATCACTGCCGGGAATGGTAGGCACACCGGCCTTTTTCATGGTGTCCTTCGCATTGGACTTATCACCCATGGAATCAATCTGCTCGGGAGTGGCGCCAATAAATTTAATTCCGTGATCACGGCAGAGAGCGCTAAACTTGGAGTTTTCACTCAGAAAACCGTATCCAGGATGTATGGCATCGGCGTTGGTTACCTCGGCAGCTGCCAGGATTCGGGGCATATTCAGATAACTGTCTTTGCTTGCAGGAGGCCCAATGCAAACAGCTTCATCGGCAAAACGCACGTGCAGACTTTCTTTATCGGCAGTAGAGTAAACCGCTACGGTTTTAATACCCATTTCACGGCAGGTGCGAATGATACGCAGGGCAATTTCGCCACGATTGGCAATCAAGATTTTTTTGAACATAAGAATCTGTTTTTACAGAAGATTATGCGGGCTCAACCAAAAATAAAGGCTGATCGTATTCCACGGGTGTGGCATTCTCAACAAGCACCTTAACAATGCGTCCGCTCACTTCGCTTTCAATTTCATTGAATAACTTCATGGCTTCAATAATGCATACCACCTTGCCGGATTTTACTTCATCACCTACATTCACAAACGCAGGCGTGTCGGGATTGGATGAACGATAGAAAGTACCAACCATGGGGGATTTAATTGTAATGAGATTATCGGTTTTAGCCGCCGGTGCGGGAGCTGCAGGCACATTTGCAGCAGGTGTTGCTACAGGAGCTGCTTGGGCGGCAGGAAGTGCAATCTGCTGTGGCATGGCCACAGGTGCTACAGAGGTTACCTGAACGGCATTCTTTTTAATACTAAGTTTAAAATCTTTGCGGGTGATTTCAACTTCATCTACACCGGTAGTTGATACGAACTTGATCAACGCCTGAATTTCTTTTAAATCCATATTGAGAATTTTGAGTAGGCAAAGAAACGGCAAAATTCAAAAAAACAGCTAAAAAAGACCAAAAAAGGGGCGATTTTTTCAAAATATAGGCGATTTTTGGCATAAAAACAAGAAAAATCCAAAAAACACATCTATCAGAAACCCAACCTTAAACCGGCCTGAAGTGCACTTTTTGCCATTCCCATTTCGGTATAAATTGCAAGCGAAGGATGTAAAGAATAGGCTATTCCTACCGTCATATCGGCACCTAACGTTGGAATCGAGAGAGAATTGGGAATTCGCTTCTCAAAAACGCCCAAATTAACAGGAAAATTCCAGCGGTCTGTAAGCGGGTCATTGGATGTTACTTTCACAGTATTCATTCTGAGGCCTAAACCCAACCCTGCATACAAATCCCATTGTTCATCATTTAAAAAGTGATAATTGATACGGGCCAAGGCACTCCAACTGCGATATGTGAGATCACCTGCAATTCTTACATTCTGGTTATTGAGGCTATCGATGGCTACATGAGCAATCAATCCTCCGGTAGATACATTCACCCCTACTCCTACATGATTTGTGAATGCATACTCTCCCTTGAAATAAAGGTTTGACACTTTAGAAAAATTCACTTCATCCCAACCGTTTAGCAAAGACTTTTCCAGGGTTCGTGCCAGCATAAAATTAGCATTTATCAATCCGTAACCACAGCTTATATAAGAATTTCCTTTGGTAAAAGATGAAGCTGAAACCTCTGCACGGTTTACTTCCTGTGCTGACAGAAAGTTTGCCATGGAGAGAAAAACCAGGCTCAAAAAGACTTTACCTTTCATTACAATGGAATATTTCCGTGCTTCTTACGAGGCAGGTTACGCACCTTGTTTTCAAGCATTTCGAATGCCATGATAAGTTTTTGGCGGGTTTCTTCGGGGAAAATTACTTCATCCACAAAACCGCGTTCTGCCGCACGATAAGGATTGGCAAAAATACCTGCATATTCGGCTTCTTTCTCTTTCAGTGCCTGCTGAGAATCTGATGCGGCATCAATTTCCTTCTTAAAAATAATCTCAGCTGCACCTTTAGCACCCATAACTGCAATTTCTGCCGTTGGCCAGGCAAAATTCATGTCGGCACCGATGTGTTTGCT
>RGEC01000125.1 GCA_009918425.1 Bacteroidota bacterium | reverse complement strand
GCTTACATTCATTATTTAAATTGCTATAGTATGGTGTATGCAATATTTGTTAATTGAAAAATGCAATGAGAAACAAATCCATACTTAAATTTGTCGCTTCTAATCATCATGACAAATTTTCGCATTGAACACGATACCATGGGCGAAGTAAAAGTGCCCGCAGATCGCTACTGGGGTGCACAGACAGAGCGCAGCAGGAATAATTTTAAAATAGGACCGGAAGGCAGTATGCCGGTGGAAATTGTACGTGCATTCGGGGTTCTGAAAAAATGTGCGGCACTGGCAAACCATCAGCTTGGGGCGTTAAGTGAAGAAAAGAAGAATCTTATCGTGCAGGTATGTGACGAAATTATTGAAGGCAAACTGGACGCTGAATTTCCACTTGTAATATGGCAAACAGGCAGTGGTACCCAGAGCAACATGAATGTGAATGAGGTTATTGCAAACCGTGCTCATGTGTTATCCGGTGGAAAACTCACAGACGAGAACAAGGTTTTGCACCCCAATGATGATGTAAACAAGAGTCAAAGCAGCAATGACACCTTCCCTACGGCTATGAGTATAGCTGTATTTAAGCAGGTGGTAGACTACACCCTTCCGGGTATTCAGGCGCTAAAAACCACCCTGAAACACAAATCCCGCGATTTCAAGGACATTGTAAAAATTGGACGTACCCATTTTATGGATGCTACTCCGCTGACTCTGGGACAGGAATTCAGTGGGTATGTAACCCAGCTTGAGAATGGCATTGCTGCCATAAACAGGGCTTTACTGCCTGCTGCAGAAATAGCACTTGGTGGTACGGCTGTGGGCACAGGACTCAATGCACCAAAAGGTTATGCAACACTGGTTGCCAGGCTTATTGCAGAAGAAACCGGGCTGCCTATAGTTTCGGCGCCCAATAAATTTGAAGCCCTGGCTGCACACGATGCCATGGTTGAATTGCATGGTGCTCTTAAAAGGGCTGCTGTTAGCTGTTTTAAAATCGCCAATGACATACGCATGATCAGCAGTGGTCCGCGCAGTGGCATCGGTGAAATTATCATTCCTGAAAACGAGCCCGGCAGCAGTATCATGCCCGGCAAGGTTAATCCCACGCAGCCTGAAGCACTTACTATGGTTTGTGCACAAATATTGGGCAATGATGTGGCCGTTTCTTTTGCAGGTTCACAGGGGCACTTTGAACTGAACGTTTACAAGCCGGTGATTGCGGCAAATCTGCTACAAAGTGCCCGCCTTCTGGGGCAGGCATGCCTAAGTTTTGATACGCATTGCGCTCAAGGAATTGAGCCCAACCACGCCCGCATTCAGCAGCTGGTTGAGCAAAGCCTAATGCTGGTTACGGCATTAAACACACACATTGGCTATGAAAACGCAGCTAAAATTGCCAAAAAAGCGCATAAGGAAAATAAAACGCTAAGGGAAGCTGCCGTGGAACTTGGTTTGCTTACCAGCGAACAGTTTGATGAGTGGGTAAAGCCTGAAAAAATGGTAGGCAACCCCGATGAAAGCATAAAGTAATTTTCATTCAATTCCATGAGTCAAGTAAAAATCATGGGCATTCTGAATGCCACTCCTGACTCATTTTTTGAGGGAAGTAGACTGATAAATCAGAAAGCTGTGGATGTGGCGGGGAAAATGCTGGAGGAAGGTGCCGATATTCTGGATATTGGAGGTCAAAGCACAAGACCGGGAGCAATTCCCGTTTCTGCTTCTGAAGAAGCCGACAGGGTCTTGCCCGTTCTAGAAAATATTGCCGCTGCTTTTTCCAATGTTGCCATCAGTGTTGATACTTTCTATTGCAGTGTGGCAAAGCAAGCTGTAATTGCCGGTGCGAACATGGTTAACGACATATCTGCGGGCGATGATGACCCGGAAATGCTTCCATTTATTGCGCAAAACAATATATCATATGTTGCCATGCACAAAAAGGGGAATCCGCAAACCATGCAGAAAAATCCGGAGTACAAGAATGTTACTGAGACTGTAATTGAATATTTCAGGCTAAAAGAGGAATTGTTCCAATCCCTGGGCATAAATCAGTGGATTATTGATCCTGGTTTTGGGTTTGGTAAAACCATTGAGCACAATTTTCAGCTTCTTCGTGAAATGCAGGCTTTCAGGACATTTGGGAAACCTGTTTTAGTGGGTATTTCCCGAAAAAGCATGATTTGGAAAACTTTGCAAACCACAGCGGAGAATGCATTGAATGGCACAACAGCATTGCACATGTCCGCCCTTATGAATGGCGCCGATATACTGCGGGTGCACGATGTAAAAGAAGCCAAAGAATGTGTATCTTTATATCAGGCTGTATATGGCTAATAACAATCACATGTTTCAGGCCTACTTTGATAATGTAGCCGAAGACAAAACCGCTGATTTGAAAAAATTGGCTTCTGTTATTTCAGAATCATTGCCTGAGGGATTTGAGCCTGCACTGCAATACAATATGCCTTCCTGGGTGGTGCCATTTGAGCTTTATCCTGCGGGATATCATTGCAAACCGGATACACAACTCCCCTTCATTAGCATAGCCGCACAAAAAAATCATCTGGCATTTTATCATATGGGCATATATGCCAATCCAGAACTTATGGAATGGCTGGTCAATGAATTCAAAAACTCAGATAAAAAAATGCCTGACATGGGTAAAAGTTGCATACGATTTCGGTATAAGTCTGATATTCCCTACAGCATCATCGGAGAACTTTGTAAAAAACTAAACCCTGACGCCTGGATTCAGTTATATGAGTCCGCGTTTAGAAAATAATCCGTTACCTGCTACCCACCATAGGTTTCAGTTCTCAATATTTCTTTTACCTTTGCCATTATGTCAGTAATCATAGCTCCCTCAGTGCTTTCAGCCGATTTCGGGAACCTTCAGCGCGATTGCGAAATGATTAACCAAAGTGAAGCCGGTTGGTATCATGTGGATGTGATGGATGGTGTATTTGTACCGAACATTTCATTTGGTTTCCCGGTGATGAATGTCCTTAAAAAACATGCAACCAAAACCCTGGATGTTCACCTGATGATTGTAGATCCTGATCGCTACATACAACGTTTTTCTGAAGCCGGAGCTGAAGTACTTACTGTGCACTATGAAGCCTGCACACACCTGCATCGCAGCCTGACAGAAATCAGAAAACATGGAATGAAGGCCGGCGTGGCCTTAAATCCTCACACACCCATTTCAAGCTTGAATGACATTATAAGTGATTGTGATCTTGTGCTGGTAATGAGTGTGAGTCCAGGCTTTGGGGGACAGGCGTTTATTGAAAATACTTACCGAAAGGTTGCAGAACTTAAAGAGCTGATTCTGAAAAACAACGCCAAAACCCTTATAGAAGTTGACGGTGGCGTATCAGAGCAAAATGCCCGTGGTCTGGCACATGCCGGGGCTGACGTGCTGGTAGCAGGAAATGCCGTTTTTGCTACCCCAAACCCCTTGGCAACCATCGCAGCGCTGCAGAAAACCGCCAATTCATAAAAGAAAAATCAACTGTTTTCGTTTCATATCTGTGTTTAAAAAATCCTGCCTCGCGCTGCTTCTGTGCATTTCCGGGCAGTTGTACGCACAGCAAAAACCCATGTTTTGGGCGCAGGTTAAATTAAAAAACGGTAATCCTGCGGAAGGAATAATCATTAAAAACAGCAATGGCGATGCGCTGGCGATAACCGATAATAGCGGTAAGTTTATAATTCCCGTTACCAATCTGATTTTTGGTTATCAGGGCACACGCAAGATATTTGGGTATCAACTGCCAAAAGACTGGCAAGCTCAGCTGGAAAGGGTAATTTTTGAAGGAACCGGTATGGATATTTTACCGCAAATTGATATTACAAACCGGGAAGAATACACGCCGTTTCTGGACGAAATCAGACCCCGAGACCTGCGCATGAACCCTACAACCGGAGGTATTGAATCAATCATCAAAACTCTGGGTGCTAACAGCAACAGCGAATTATCCTCTCAATACAGTGTGCGTGGCGGAAACTATGACGAAAACCTGGTGTATGTGAACGATATTGAAATTTACCGACCCCAGCTCATCAGCAGCGGTCAACAGGAAGGTTTGAGCTTCATCAATCCTGACCTCGTAAAAACACTAAAATTCAGTGCAGGTGGTTTTGATGCCCAGTACGGTGATAAGATGAGTAGTGTGCTGGATGTTGAATACATACAGCCAACAGCCTTTTCTGTTTCCGCTACGGCGGGGTTATTGCTCAATAGCTTTTCTGTGGAAGGCAAAACCAAGAGAACATCTGCTGTGCTGGGGGTGAGACATTTCAGCAATTCATTGCTCACAGGCAGCTTAGATCTGCAGGGTGCCTACCGAATGAACTTTGCAGATGTGCAAACGCTTTTAAGTCGCAAATTATGGCGGAGATGGAAAGTAGAATTTTTAGGTAATCTTGCCTTAAACCGCTACAATCTAACACCTGAAAGCAGACGCACTGAGTTTGGAACTGTTTCTCAGGCATATCAGCTGGATGTGGGTATGGCCGGTGCCGAACAGATGAACTATGATTATGCCATGGGTGCTTTAACATTCAAATTCAATCCTGAAGCAGGAAAAGAATTCAAATGGATTTTGAGTGCTACCGGCACTTCCGAACAAGAATTGTTTGACGTGGAAGGCGCCTACCAACTTAGCTTACTGGACAGGGATATGGGTAGTAAAACGTATGGAAAACCACTAAAAACGCTTGGCTTTGGCTATTTTCTGGATCATGGCAGAAACCGTTTGCAAAGTCGCATTCTGAACTTCTCGCATATTGGTACATTCACAAAGCCGGATAAACGGAACATTTTCAGGTATGGCATTCGCTTAAATCATGAAAGGATTGCTGACCGATATAAGGAGTGGCGTTATAACGATAGCGCTATGTATAATATTCCGCCGTTTGGTTTTGCCACTGACAGCATCATACTGGACGATCAGGTAAGTTCGCGCAATACACTGGAAAGCTTCAGACTACAGGGTTTTTTACAAAATAAATTCCGTCTTGACAAACAGCGAAACATGTGGCTTAATTTGGGCCTGCGCAGCCATTGGTGGCAGGTTAACAATGAAATTTTTATTACACCACGAATACAATTCAGCTGGGAACCCAATAAAAAACACAATGCCTTTTTGCCTGACAGCCTAAAGAAAAAAGACAAAATTATCAAGCTGGCTGCCGGTGGATATTACCAGCAGGGTTTTTTCAGGGAATTGCGCAATTTTTCAGGCGTTTTAAATCAACAATTAAAAGCTCAAAGGGCATGGCATATGGTAGCCGGCACAGATCGCTTTGTGAGCATGTGGAATCGTAAATTCAAGTTCTCAACTGAGGCATATTACAAACATTTAGACAGGCTGATACCTTACTTATACGACAACATCCGCGTACGTTATTATGCAGAAAACAGCAGTGAAGGATATGCCTGGGGAGTTGATAACCGAATCAACGGTGAATTTATTAAGGGTTTAGAAAGCTGGTTTACCTTGAGTGTACTTCAAACCCGCGAGAAAATCAACTACCTGAATGACAATGGAGATTTGGTACAAAGCGGATGGCTGAGAAGACCAACCGACCGTCGTGTAAATTTTGCTGCCATGTTACAAGACCAGTTGCCTGGCAATCCAAATTTCAGGTTGAATTTAAATATGATCATAGGCACTGGTATGCCATATTTCTTGAGCGGGCAAGGACGATACGCCGAAAAACCCAATACCATTCCTCCATATCGCAGACTTGATATTGGATTTAGTAAGGTTTTGCTGAGCAGAAACGATAAAAACCGCCCCCGTAATGGTATGCTTAAAAAATTGCAGGAATCATGGATAAGTGTTGAGATTTTTAATATTCTGGGTATTAACAATGTAATTTCCTACAATTGGGTGAAAGACATAGAAAACAATGTTTACGGAGTTCCCGAATACCTTACGGGCCGTAGGTTAAATATTAAAATCAGGGCTGAATTCTAAAGAAAAAGGCACCGTTTCCGGTGCCTCCCTCCTATTTACAAAGTTTTTTTTATTTGCCTGCCTCCTGGCATTCTTTCAATTGCTGTTGCAATGTGCTTAACTGAGATTTCAGGGCATTGATCTCAGATTGAAGTCCTGTAATTTTTTTGCCAAGCTCTGTATTGGTATTTTCCAGTTTGTCATAGGCTGCCTGAAGTTCATCCAATGATTTCTGTCTTGCTGCAACTTCGGCATTCAGTTCGGCAATGGTCAGTTTTAGCTTGTCAATCTCAGCCTGCAGTTCCTTTTCCTTGCTGCTGCTGCCTGTGCAATTCTTAAGCTTACCTTCACATTCAGACAATTTGGTCTTTAAGGCCGCCAAATCCTTTGTACAGGCCTGATATTCATCCATGAGCGCATTGTAGGCACTTTCCTTTTGTGAATATTTAAGCTTCCACTGCTCAAGCTCTTCCTCACAGGCCTTGCAATCCGTGCCTTTACCTTCACACTCTTTCAGTTTGGCTTCCAGATCCGAAACTTTCTTTTTATAAATTTCCAGTTCTGATAAATACTGGTCACGCTGTTTCTTGGTATTGGTCAACTCAGCTTCCAGTTCGGCATTGCGTTTTTTAGCGGCTTCCAGATCAGCTTTACACTTGGTAAGTTCATCAGAA
>RGEC01000124.1 GCA_009918425.1 Bacteroidota bacterium | reverse complement strand
GCAGTGACCCATACCGATGGGCCCGTCATGATTATAGCCGGTGCAGGATCGGGTAAAACCCGCGTACTTACTTTTAGGATTGCCCACCTGCTGCACAAAGGTGCTGACCCTTTCAGCATCTTGTCGCTTACATTCACCAATAAGGCAGCCAGAGAAATGCGCAACCGGATTGAAAACCTGGTGGGGCCGGCGGCCAAAAGCCTTTGGATGGGAACTTTTCACAGTGTTTTTGCCCGTATTTTGAGACAGGAAGCTGAAAAACTGGGTTATCCTTCAAACTTTACCATTTACGATACCGACGACAGCAAAAGCCTGATAAAGAGCATCCTGAAGGAGATGAATCTGGATGACAAAACCTATAAACCGGGTATGGTGCTGGGCAGGATTAGCATGGCCAAAAACAACCTGATAACAGCCGCTGCTTACAATCGAAACGAAGAACTTAACCAACAGGACAAAAATGCCAACCGTCCGAAGTTTGCTGACATATTCTCTGCCTACTCAGAAAGATGTTTCAGGGCGGGGGCCATGGATTTTGATGATATCCTTATAAACACCTTCACATTGCTGGAAAAATTCCCGGATGTGTGCCACAAGTGGCAACACCGCTTCAAATATGTGATGGTAGATGAGTATCAGGATACGAATACTGTTCAGTACATGATCACCAAGCGCATTGCGGCGGTGCATCAGAACATCTGTGTGGTGGGCGATGATGCCCAGAGCATTTATGCTTTTCGGGGGGCCAACATCCAAAACATACTCAACTTCAACCGCGATTATCCGGACGTTTTTACGGTAAAGCTGGAACAGAATTACCGCAGCACGCGAAATATCGTCAATGCTGCATCCAGCGTAATCAAAAACAACCGAAAACAGCTTGAAAAAGAGGTGTGGACAGCCAATGAAACCGGGGATAAAATCAAAGTGGTTCGCTCTGCTACCGATAGCGATGAAGCCCGATTTGTTGCACAGCAAATCATTGAACAAAAAAACCAGAAGCATCTTCCCAATAAGGCTTTTGCCATTTTGTACCGCACCAACAGCCAAAGCCGCAGTTTTGAAGAAGCCTTGCGCAGACAAAGCATTGATTACCGTATTTACGGTGGCACCAGTTTCTATCAGAGAAAGGAAATCAAAGACCTGCTCTCCTACCTGCGATTAACGGTAAACCCGAATGATGAAGAAGCACTGAAACGCATTATCAATTATCCCGCCAGGGGGATTGGTGATACAACGGTAAACCGATTGCTATTTCTTGCTTCGGAAAACAAAACAGGCATCTGGGACATTGTGGCAAACGCCCGCAATTATCCTGACCTGGGAACCGGAGCCCCAAGGGTTGAGAATTTTGCCATGATGATGAAGAGTTTTATGGCTATGACTGCTACCCACAATGCCTTTGAACTTGCCACACATGTCGCAAAACAGACTACACTCCTAAAAACTTTGTATGACGACAAAACGGTTGAAGGCATAAGCCGTTATGAAAACGTAACCGAACTGCTAAACGGTATTCAGGAATTTACGGAAGACGACGAAAGCGAAAAAGAAAAAAACCTCGCCAATTTTCTGGAAGAGGTGGCATTGTACACCGATGAACAAAAAGATAAAGATCCTGACCGTGACTGCGTGAGTCTGATGACCATCCACAGCAGCAAAGGGCTGGAGTTTCCGCATGTTTTTATCGGTGGACTGGAGGAAAACCTTTTTCCCTCACAAATGGCGTTAACCTCCCGGGCTGATTTGGAAGAAGAAAGACGTCTTTTTTACGTTGCGATTACCCGTGCCGAAAAAGCCCTAACGCTATGCTACGCAAGCAGCCGCTTCCGTTATGGAAGTCTTACGCCTTGCGAACCCAGCCGATTTATTGATGAAATAGACAATCAGTATCTGGACATGAACCTGGCAGGTCTTAAAAAGGAAAACCCGCTGAATGCTTTATTTGAAAGGCGTGAAAACAGACAGAGCAGTGGCAAAACACCCATTTCAACTTTGCTGGCAACAAACACCTCACGAAACGCAAACCTGCCCGAACCTGACCCCAACTTTGAGGCCGGTGATATTAGCGGTCTTAAAACCCGGTGACAAAGTTCAGCACCAGCGTTTTGGAAGCGGCACGGTCAGTGCCATAGAGGGCGAAGCCGACAACCGTAAAGCCACGGTCATATTTGAAGGTCTTGGAGAGAAAAAACTGGTTTTAAAATTCGCGAAAATGCGGATTGTTAAATAGATGTAGGGTCTATCGGAGCGGCTTTTCCGCCTCCTTTATTGTTTCCGGGATCACCCGTACCTATACCGCGGCTTTTGGATCTGCCGAATGTAAAGTTCCAGCCTGCACGGAACGAAGTTCCACGCACACTGCCCGGCATTAAAGGGGCTAAGAAATTTTCGGATGAAATATAGGTTTGCCATGCACCCAAATTAAATGCCATGCAAAAACCCGGATTGAGCAACGCCCTGCCATAGAAGGTATTATTTAAACTCAGGCTGAATATTTTGGCAGGTCGCCAGAACAAGCCCAGTGTAAGTCCACCCATCAATCTTTTATTGTAAACATCTCCATAAAAGAGTGCATTCAGCTTAAGGTTCTTTCGAAACGCATAGGATGCGCCAAACATAAGCTCTGTGCTGAGAGTACTGCGAAAAGACCTGTGGACTGTATCGCTGCTAAACATTCCTGTTAAGGAATCACCGAGTCTTTTAAAATAAGCTGCCGGATCCACTGCCGTATCTGATGAGGAAATATGAAAACCATCATACACAAAAGTTGCATTGGGATTGGCAGCCACAATGCTTGTAGTGTTTTGTTTCCAATTTATGTAACCCAGATCCAGGAGTGAAGCAGAGAGTTTCAGTTTATTGGTAAAAGCATATTCAGCGCCCAGATCAATACTCCATCCGGTATTTTTGATTCCTTTGTAAAACCCTGTAGCATTTAGCACAGGACTACTGCCATCAGCAGTAATGATTTGGCCCAGCGAACTGGCCACATTCAACTGATAATTACCGCTAATCTCAAAAGCATAATCTTCCGGCCGAGTGCGAAACTTTATGTAAGCATCCCTTAATTCAGCACGGCTTATCCCCTGTAGGTATTTTACTTTTGTGCCCAGCGTTAGTTTATTCTTAATGCTGTAGGCATAACCAAATCCATACTCTCTGTAATGATAAGCATCCGCACTAAAGCGAAAATCAAATGTTTCGCCCAGATTAGAACCTCCATTACCATCAATGATAAAGCGGAACAAATCTTTTGGATAGCCAACTTTAATTCCGGCTTTATCGGTTATTGCAGCAGTGAAAAAGTGCTTTTTTGCTCTGAATCCAAAATTAACCCGTGTTTGATCAGCCTTCAAACTCAGGTAATTCTGCTTGGAAAAAACATTCAGCAATCTATTAAGATTCAGTAAGGTATCGGAACCGCTTATATCAATCGCTTTGCTAATTTCATTCAAATTGAAGCCGCTATTGGTGGCCTGCACACCCAGGCTATTAAAACCCGGAAACCCAACATACCACTTGCAGTCAGGCATCAATGCCGGATTTAGGGTAGAACGCTGTGGCAGACTCTCCATATGATATAGACTGAAGTTTTGCTGGGCTGTGAGCCACGAGGCAGCAGAAACCAACACTACAAGAAAAAGAGGGCGTTTAAAATTTCGCATCGGCTGATAGGATTATTTCTGCGCCCAACTTAAATTTCAGTTTTTGGTCTGTGGTAATGCGCACAGGAACCGGATTTCCATTGTATGAGGAAGTAGGTATCCATGCCCGTGTTCGCAGCCGCTTTGCTTTGAGAATATTGGATATGCGGGGTTTCTCAACAACCAACTCCCACTGGTCTTTAGAAGCCGAAAGCACATTACCCCCTGCATCAATATCCGCTTGCTTTATAGCGTACCTAAAAGGTTGAAAAAGAGAATCCAGCACTTTGTTGGTTGCATCCATAAAGTAGCACTGCACACCGGCACCCAGAGGAATTCCGTTTTCAGCATTCATTTTGAACTTTATCATTTCCACATAATCTCCTTCCTTACCTATACCCAGATCAAGATCTGAAGTGTCTTCCAGTACCAGATCCTTGGTGCTTACCAACATGGGCAATTCGGTGGTAACGGTAAGGGCAATATCACTGCTATCCCAAATATAGCCTCGACCCGGAGAAACAGCCGCCCCTATATTGTAAGCAAGATAATAGGGTTCGGTTTTCATTACGGAAGCCACATTGCTGCCAGAAGCTTTGGTTATGTAAACCGAATCTGTTATTTCCGTTTCGGAAGTATTGTCCGGTGCGGCGGCAATGTTGCCCACAGCATTGTAGGATGTAACAGCCACAGGTGTTCCGTTTTTGGCAATCAAAGACAGTTGCTGTATCTGATACTGAGATTTCAAACCGATACTGTTTTTGAAATGCACTTTAATTCTTGCATCCTCAAACACAATGTTTCCCTTGAGAATATTGTTGGAAAACAATGTCAGATCCATAGAATCTTGAACATTGAAAAGTCCTGTCTGTCCAAGATTTCCATACAGTTTCCTAAATTTAAGCCCGTTGGTAATCAGATTGAGTTTCAATTGTTCATTGTTTACCACAGCACCGGTTTTGATTAATTCCCATGTAACTTTCACCCGTATCTGATTAAAGCCCTGATTGCCTTTCGTTAAATCCAAAGGTTCTATGCCTGACACTGCGTGAATCAGATTTTGGTTTATTGAACCGCCGCTGCTCCAGTCTCGCAGTATCGAAACCGGGAGACCACCCTCTATAAGATCGGAAAATTCAACGGTTACATTACCCCGGTGATTTGTAGACACAGCAATTGCGGAAATAAATGTACCTGCTTTCAGCCACATGGAATCAAACTGCAATCCTACACCCGGACCCATATCAAAAACCATATTCCTGGACACTGTGACTGCACCGGAGCTGTTTAATGTGCTCAGCTCGGCTGCCGTGGGAATTATATTACCGTTAAAACTTCGGTCTCCTACAACATAAAGCTCCTCTCCTTTTTTTGAATAATGCTTTTTATCATAGTGAATCAGAAGGGTTTTATCCGGAAATGAACTCACCCAATCCGGATTCACCAGTGCAACTGCATCTTCCAGATTCAGATCTACATTCACCAAGGGTGCCGCATAATCACCGCGCCATCTAACACCGTTTATATCTTTAATTTTTCCCAGAGGATCCTTCATGCATGCAGCAAATAGCAGCATTACACAAAGAACAAGACTAAAGGTTTTTGTAATTTTATTCATGGAGAACTGAGTTTTATTTATAATAAGAAAGGATTGAAGTTATATTCAATAATACAACATTTTTTATGGATACCACCAAAGAGCTTGAAAATAATGAAAACCACTTGTTTTTGAGGAAAATTTGCATTTATTTTGCACCCCCGGATTTAGGAGACCCGGGCATAATTTAAAAAAAGAAGAAAATGGCAACTAAAATCAGATTGCAAAGACATGGCCGGAAGAAACGTGCTTTCTTCCACATTGTGGTGGCGGATTCGCGTGCTCCTAGGGATGGCCGTTTTATCGACAAAATCGGTACTTACAACCCTATCACCAATCCTGCAACCATCGACATTAACTTAGACAAGGCCGTTCAATGGATGGCCAATGGCGCTCAACCCTCAGATACGGCCCGTGCCATTCTGAGTTACAAAGGCGTTCTCTACAAACATCACCTGCAGGTGGGTGTGCGCAAAGGCGCAATCACTCAGGAACAGGCTGACGCAAAATTTGCGGAATGGATGACTTCCAAGGAAGCAAAAATTGCCGAAAAGCGCAGTAATTTGGAAAAAGCCAGCAACAGCCGCAAGTCTGATGCAATGAAAGCTGAAGCCCAGAAGCGCGAAGCCATCGCTGCACGCGTTCTTGCCAAGCAAAACAGCGTAAGCGAAGAAGCTGTTGAAGAAACCGAAAGTAACGAAACCGAGGCAACCGCTGAAGTGACCGAAAACGTTGCTGCAGAAGAAACTTCATCAGAGGAAACTGTTGCTGAGGAAACCGCTTCGGAAGAACCCGCTGCTGAAGAACCTGCCACTGAAGGAAAACTGTACCGCCGGCGGCTCCATAGTTAAACTGGCAGACATCGACACGGAAGAAGATGCCAAATCCATCATTGGTACTGCGATTTTAATTGAGAAAAACAAAGTAAAAAAACGCATAATCCCGGATTTTGAAAACCTGAAAGGATTTGTTGTTTTTGACAACCAATCAGATTTTAAGGGCAGCATCACCCGCATTGAAATCTATCCGCAAGGCCCCATGCTGGAGGTATCTAACCATGAAAAAACCTATTTAATTCCATTGGTGGAAGACTGGATAACTGAAATTGATGAAGAAAATAAATTGATTGGCATGCAACTTCCGGAGGGACTTACCGAAATTTGAATCCTTTGCTGCGAATAGACATTATATCGGCCGTACCTGCCCTACTGGAAAGTCCGCTGAGGCAAAGTATCCCCAAAAGAGCCACCGACAAACAGCTGGCTGAAATTCATATTCACAACTTACATGATTATGGTTTGGGCAAATACAGACAGATTGACGATTATCCGTTTGGCGGTGGTGCCGGCATGGTTCTGATGCCTGAGCCGCTGTCTGCCATTATTGAAAAACTGCAGTCAGAAAGGCAATACGACGAAATCATCTACACCAGTCCGGATGGCGAATCTTTCAACCAAGGAATAGCCAATTCCCTATCGTTACAGCAAAACATCATTATTAT
>RGEC01000123.1 GCA_009918425.1 Bacteroidota bacterium | reverse complement strand
CATGCATCAAAAAATAGGTAAAATTTTTCAACCTTAATACCAAAAAAACGAGCTGCCAGAAAATGGCCGAGCTCATGAAGAATGATTAAGATGGACAGTGCCAGTAAAAACTGTGAAACGGTAATAAGGGTTCCCATAAAACTGCAAATATACAGGCTGCTTAGTGCTAACCTCCATAAATCGGATTAAAAACACGGAAAATCCGATAAGCCATAACATGATTATAAACATACAGAATAAGCATTAAAATCAAGGTTTTTCAGCGATTTCAAAGGCTATTTGCAACTGAAATGAGATTTCTGTTTGGTCTGTTTATTTGCCTGTTATTGCCGCTGTATTTAGTGTCACAACCCATCCAGACATTGCGGCCATTAACCCAGTTAATTTCGGCCCAACCATCAGGCGGAATGGGGGTTACGGTAGTTTGGAATCCCGCAGTTAAAAGATATTATGCAGCAGTATCCGGATCCGGTGATAGGTGGCTATTTATCTATGACCAAAAAGGACAATCCGTTAAAGCGCCTTATTTACTGCCGTTTGACCCCGGCAGTTTATGGGTTGAAGCAGGGGGCAATTCATTAAAAAGCTATGCTTCAGGCATGGAAGGATTGTATGAAATTCATTTACGTGAAGGTTTGCCGGCCTATGCCGAAAATATTTTTTATGCTCTGCATAACCCGGTTGCCATTGGCAACGGTGCCTGGGTGAGACGGCACAGGGAATTGTGGTATTATCATGATAAAACAATTTTCAGATACAAAACCCGCCATGCACACCACCGAGCACCCATTCACCTCGACATCGATGATTTTGAAAACGAAATTAATAGCATGGGTATGGTTTACACGGATATTAAAAACGGGGAAATAGGGCTATACGACCGAGCACAGCACCGCATTTTATTGTATAGTAGCCGCAACGGAAGATGCACACGTATTTTACAAATAATGGATGAAAACGGGCCCAAGCCGCTATGCGGTGATTTTGCTTATGCCAATGGTATTTTCTGGCTATATGACAGGGAAACCGGCAACTGGCAAGGTTACAAGTAAATCAAAGCTGGAGTGCCATTTTTATGTGAGGAATACCCACTTCCTCAAATTCATCACCAATGAGAGAATATCCCAAAGAAAGATAAAATGGAACCGCTGTTTTGCGGGCGTGAAGTTCAATCAATTCCAGACCTTGCCGGCGGCAAAATTCTTCGGAAAACCGCACAAGTTCCTTTCCTATCCCTTTTCCCTGCAGGGTTTCATCCACAGCCACCTGACGCATTTTGGCAATTCTATCATTCATCTTCTTCAATAATAGAACTGCCACTACCCTATCTCCATTGATCATGCCGATATGCCACTGATCTACTTCCTCACTAAGTTCATCAGGCGCAAAAAACAAACCCAGCGGTTTTCTCAGCACTTCATAGCGAAGGCCAATGCTTTGCACCTGCTGTTTGCTGCCCCATTCCAGAATTTGAGGTGTAGACGGCATCATGATTTTTCCTGCGCTTCGCAAACAGCCAATGCAACCATATTAACAATTTCCCTCACATTACTGGTATGGTGCAATACATGTACGCTTTTTTCAAAACCCAGCAATACCGGCCCGATTATATCTACCATGCCCATTCCCCGCATCAGCTGGTATGCTGCATTTCCACTGTTTAGACCCGGAAAAATCAGGGTATTGGCAGGTTTGTTCCCAAGCTTGTTAAATGGATATTGTTTAACACGTGCCTCTCCATCCATGGCGTAGGTAGTCTGCATTTCACCATCAACCAGAATATGCGGATGATGTTCGTGAAGCAGTTCCACAGCTTTTCGCATTTGGATGGGCGCGGGTCCGCGGCTGCTGCCAAAATTGCTGTAGGTAACCAAGGCAATTCGGGGTTCAATCTGGAATTTGCTGACACGCTCGTGTACTTTCAGCACCAGATCTACCAGTTCTTCCGGCTTATAGTCAATATTGACAGTTGTATCAGAAAGAAATACCGGTCCGTTTTTGGTCATAACAATATGCATTCCGGCAATGCGTTTGGATGCACCCGTTACAGGTATACATTCCAGCATAGGACGGAGGGCAATGGGATAATTTCGGGTCAATCCGCTGATTAGCGCGTCACATTTGCCGGTTTCCACCAGCATAGCCCCAAAGTAATTGCGATAGCGCATATTTTTAACAGCCTCGGTCTGGGTGAGCCCGTTGCGCTTGCGTTTTTCGTACAATATTCCCCCAAATTCTTCGCAGAGGGCATCTTCTGTCCATGGATCGAGCATGGTGACCGGCCCCAGATCTATGTTATTTTCTTCCATAACCTGCTTTATAAGCTGGGTGCGACCCAGCAACACAGGTGTTGCAATTCCCTCATTCATGCAAATTTGTGCAGCCCGAAGGATTTTAACATCCTCAGCTTCAGAGAAAACCACACGTTTAGGCTGCTTTCTGGCACGTTGCACCAGACGGTTCACAAAATCATTGTCTATACCCAACCGCTTTCTAAGTGTGGCTTTGTATGCATCCCAGTCGGCAATGGGGGTTCTGGCAACACCACTGTCCATAGCGGCCATGGCTACAGCAGGAGCCACTGTGGTGAGCAGTCGTGGATCCATGGGCTTGGGAATGATGTAATTACTACCGAAATCAAGATCATAATCGTTGTAAGCCATCATCACAACTTCGGGAACCGGCTCCAGGGCCAGATCCGCAATGGCACGAACGGCTGCAAGCTTCATGTCTTCATTAATGGCCGTAGCACGCACATCCAACGCACCCCTGAATATAAATGGGAATCCCAGTACATTATTCACCTGATTGGGATAATCACTTCTACCTGTGGCCATCAGTATATCGGGGCGGGTAGAAACAGCCAATTTATAATCAATTTCCGGGTCGGGATTTGCCATAGCAAATACGATGGGTTTATCTGCCATACTGAGAATCATTTCAGGACTCAGAATGTTACCTTTAGACAGCCCAACAAAAACATCAGCACCTGCCATTGCATCCTCCAGTGTACGTGCAGCTGAGGTGGTTACAAACTGGCTTTTGTATTTATCAAGATCATTTCTTTCTGCATGAATTACCCCTTTACTGTCAAGCATTATAAGGTTTTGGGGATCCACACCCAGGCTCACGAACAGTTTAGAGCAGGCAATTGCGCTTGCACCGGCGCCATTTACCACCAACTTAACCTTGCTGATCTCTTTATTCACAATGCGCAAAGCATTCAGTAACGCAGCACCACTTATAATAGCCGTTCCATGCTGATCGTCGTGCATGATGGGAATATTAAGTTCGGCTTTAAGTCGCTCTTCTATTTCAAAACTTTCCGGCGCTTTAATATCTTCAAGGTTAATCCCCCCGAATGTAGGTTCCATGGCCTTTACGGTGCGAACGAACTCATCAACATCCTTGCAGTTCAGTTCAATGTCAAAAACATCAATATCGGCAAAAATCTTGAAAAGTACACCCTTCCCTTCCATCACCGGTTTTGAAGCTTCCGGGCCAATATCGCCCAGACCCAAAACAGCTGTACCATTGCTAATAACCGCTACCAGATTTCCTTTAGCTGTATATTTGTAAACGTCTTCGGTATTTTCTGCAATCTTCAGACACGGTTCAGCAACTCCGGGGCTGTAAGCTAAGGCAAGGTCAAACTGTGTTTGTGTGGGTTTGGTTGTAACAACTTCTATTTTTCCGGGTTTACCGTCAGCATGATAACTGAGGGCGTCCAGCAATTTCTTATCCGCCATAATCAGGCGGCAAAGATACAGCCTTTGAAAACATTATAAACCCGGATTCAGACAGGCCAGTTTTCGCGCTTCTTCATTTTGGCTCCTAAGCGTCCAATGTTTAGACCTGGTAATATCAAGCCAGGTAGTAACTGTGAATCGCTGAATCTCTGCCATCCTTCCATATACGGTATAGAGTTTATCGCAAACATCCTTCACGGTTGAATTTTCCGTAATAAACATGCGTGGATTGGAAACCATACTCTGCCGCGGCGTATTGCTCGCTTTTTGCAAAGTAATTCTGAGGTAGGGAAACATCAGATGGAACTGTTTTTCAAATTCCCTGTCAGCGGTGTAATCAGAAAAATCAATTTTTTGGGCTTCAATTACCTTCGTCATAAGCACAACAATATTAAGGGTGATTTTGTCATAACAGAATATGACATTTGTCACAACAAAAAGTCGGATTGCTTAGTTTTTCATGCGTATTAATCCCGCCAGGTCTTTGATGATGATATTGCTTTGAACAATATTAATCAGCCCCTCCTGCTTGAAAGCACTCAGGGTTCTAATTACTGTTTCTGTAGCCGTACCAACGTATGAAGCCAGCTCCTGTCGAGAAATTTCAATTTCCTTTTTTCCATTGCTTAGAGAGTAAGTACGGTAAACTTCAACCAGGGCCTCTGCCACCCTTTTGCGAACGGAATCATAAGCAAGCCGAAGTAATTTATCCTCAGCTTCGATCAGTTGATTGGCCATGATACGAATAAATTTAGCAGTTGCGCCCTGATGCGTTCCCAGCAATGAAAAAAAATCAGCCTTATTCAGTGCATGAAGTTTTACATGTTCTACAGCAATTGCAGACTCGGTGTATTCGGCTTCTTCCAGCATGGCAATATGACCAAAAATATCACCTTCACCGAACAGCCCGGTCATGAGTTCCTTACCATCATTGCTGAGTAATACTGTTTTGACTTTACCTGATTCAATGAAATAAACATATCTGGGCTGACTACCCTCCCGGTAGATATATTCTCTTTTTTGAAAATCGAATACAAGTCCATCCACAGCAGCTTCTTTAAAGGCTTCCAGTGAGCGTGTATCATTCATCAGTGCCACAAAACCTTCCGCAGTTCCGTATCTGCCGTCTTTCTCTCGGCTGTGTTTGAGTAACCTGGCTTCAATTGCCCTCAGCAGCTCTGCCTCTTCAAATGGCTTTGTAATATAATCGTCTGCTCCAAGTTCCATGCCTTTGCGGTAATTGTCTCTGTCTGTTCTGGCCGTGAGCAGAATAACAGGAATATTGGCTGTTTCAGGTGAACGGGAAAGCAAATGAATTACACCATATCCGTCAAGCAGGGGCATGGCAATATCGCAAACAATGATATCCGGCAAATTTTTCTGCGCAACTTCCACCCCCTCCTTTCCATTTTCAGATGTAAGAACCTCATAGTCTGATAAGGTTAAGATTTCTGCGACATTTTCTCGTACATCGAGATTGTCGTCAATTAACAATACTTTTTTCTTCATATTTCTTAGGTAATCTAATGGTTGCACATGTTCCTAAATCAAGTTCACTCACAAGTTCTAATTTTCCATTAAGATGCTCAAGAAACTGACGGACTATAAAGAGCCCCAGACCATTTCCGGCTATGCCTTTAGAATTGGTCGCTCTGTAAAATCCATTACTAAGTTTATGTAATTCATCTTTGGGTATTCCCCTACCCTGATCTTTCACAGAAATCAGACAAGTATCTTTGTCCTCATCGCAGTCTATAACGACTTCTCCGTTTGCATCAGAATATTTAACAGCATTGCTGATAAGATTGTTCAGCGCTTGTTTTAATAAGTCTCCATTGGTTTCAACTATAATCTTGCCTGTCACATTCAGGCGAATGGGCACATTTTGACCTTTTTCACCCATCCGGATCCAGTTTTGAGATATTTCATTCAGCAAATCAGAAATGACAACTTCCGTAGTTTTTAACTTATGTCCGTTATTCAGATTGGTATTCAGGTTCAGCAATTCATCAGTAACAGAAACCAGTTGCTTCACATTCTCCCGGGCTTTTTGAAGGTGATCCTGCTGCGGCTTACTGAGAGAATTTTCTTTACGACCGTATCTATCAATCAAATTAAGTGAGGTAAGAATTGCACCGAGTGGATTCCTGTATTCATGGGAAATAAGGAATGCGAACTTAGTGCACTTTTCATTGACTTTTATTTCTTTGTTCAGAGATTGTCGAAGTTGCTGCTGGGTTTGCACCAGTGAATCAACAGTTTCCTGCAATATCTGCGTTCTGTCTCTGATAGACCTCTCTGCATGGTTCTTTAAACGGTTAATTTCCTCTTTAAGCTTGTAAATTTCAGCATTCCGTCGTTGAAGTGATTTATCCCTGATCAACATACTGTCCGGGGTAGACACAAATAACAATGCATATACTGACTGCGAAGTGCTAAGGCTTTTCATCCGAATATTTACAGGAAATACATGATTATCTTTTCTTATTGCCTGTATGTTTTTATTATGTCCATTCAGTAAATCCGGAATTGTGACTTTAATTTTAGCATCATAAACTGACTTGAGTAAATTTTCAATGCTGAGTGCCCGCAGCTCTTCATCATCGTACCCAAACAAATCCTTGGCTGCAGGATTTGTCAGACACACCCCACCCTTGTAATTCATAAGGATTAAGGCTTCGCTGCAATAATTAAATGAGGTCATGAGCACATTTTGCCAAACTTCTTTATCCTTGAACCCCTCATTATGATAATTTTTTTTCATTTCAAAAACGGCTTTTTTGGCTGGTTTCCTTCCCATGTTTTTGATTTAAAATGTTATAATCACGCTTCAAAAGTATATTTATGATTTTGCTTCACGGCTGTGATTACATATGACATTAGTCATTATTTAATATTAATTGTTATTTATTGTAGATTTTATCAACTTATTTACACTGCCTTAAATCTTGTTTGTTACAATTAATACTTTTAGCAAAAGTATGCATACTTATTGAAATTCA
>RGEC01000122.1 GCA_009918425.1 Bacteroidota bacterium | reverse complement strand
AACGCGCTGGGTATAGACATCGAGATTGAACAATTTGAAAAGCGATTGGGCAAACTTGCGGCAAGCATACAGGAAGTTCAGGAGAAACGACAGGCGGCATTACTGGGTCTGGTTTCGCTGCTCACGGGTTTGTCTTCCGTTAAGGGTATTTTGGATATTCTGGAGAAATTAAGGCTTTGGGTGCACTGGTCTTCCGGTTTATTCTACACAATGCTGGTCATGTTGGTCTTATTTTTGAGTGTTCCCATTCTTGCCTATTTATTTCCTGAGAGTGCCAAAAAAATAAGGCGAAAACTGTTTAACAACGGTAAAAAATAATGCACTATTCAATCTCTGAGACTTCCAAAAACCATCTGAAAGTTCATTTCGGAGAATGGGAAAAGAGCGGTAGTAAGTTTAATCTTGATGTATTTCCGAATTTGAATTCGCTGCTTTCCTCATTGATAACTATCACACCTGCTCGCATCATTAAACAATCCAATAACAGGGAAGCACATGAGTATTGTTTTCCGGAGCCTCATTTTACGGGATTTAATGGTGTGGGCTTAAGAAAGGACTTTCCGAATGCTGTGATACAAACGGAAATAAGAAATGGTTTTGAAACAGAATTTATTGAGGTGGATAGTCTGACGAAGACTTGTTTTGTAACGGTAATCGCTGAGTTAAAGGATGCAGAATATAGCATTATTACCGTTTACCCGGGCAGATATGCTCCGGCCTTTCCCTATACCGGTATGGTAAAGGAAGAGCAACTCATAGCCGAAAAATTCTGGAAACAACATATACTGTTAAGGCTGAGTATGGCTAATTTGTCAAGAAAGCAATAATCTGCTAATGGATATAGACGTATCCGGATTTTATGATATCATGCAATTATTTCACCTTCAGTCCAAATCCCGCGAAACTTTCTATGAGTTCCGGCTAGGTGAGGAAGAAGGGGCGCTGGATTGTATTACCTTCCAACATAGGGTGGATGGCAGAGAAGCTACGCTGTATAATTTTTGTCCATTTTCATCATAATCACTAAGTATAAACATGCCGTTCTAATGGATATTCAATGGCCGGCTTAAGGTCCTTATTTTTTGGAAAGGATGGGATGGACGATTCTGAAGATCAACACAAAAACAAAATCAAAGATTTTAAGGGCTAAAAATTTACCGAAATAAGCGATTGCGAACAAGAATAGTTATCAACATTTTTGAAAATCATACCATTATAAATAGTGAGCTCTTTGTTGTCTTTAAAAGGCAATGAAAGTCAATGATAACAACAAAAAAACATTTGATTATCTGCCATTTTGGTAGGGAGTGGTCAAGTTAAAATTGTGAATAACCTCTCGTAATATACAAAAAAAAATCAAAACCATGCAAACACTCTTTTGCGTAAGTTGTTGGTTACGGTACATCATAAATACATACACGTATGGAACATTTCAACCTATTGACGACTAACGTCATCGCAGCCGACAACTACGTAGCCTTTACGTTCTTCATCGGCACCATGGCCATGATGGCCGCTTCTGTGTTCTTCTTCTTCGAATTGGGTAACACCTCAAAGGACTGGAGAACATCTGTTCTGGTTTCAGGTATTATCACCTTCATTGCTGCTGTGCACTATTACTACATGCGTGGCTACAACCTGGAAACCAACGGGCAGTCACCTGTATTTTTCCGTTATGTAGACTGGTTATTAACTGTGCCTCTGATGTGCGTAGAGTTCTACCTCATCACCAAAAAGGCCGGTGCCAAAGTAGGTCTGCTGTGGAAACTCATCCTCGCCTCCGTAATCATGCTGGTTACCGGCTACTGGGGTGAAGCGGTTGCTCGCAATCAGGCTGCCTTCTGGGGTCTGGTTTCCGGTGCTGCCTATTTCTGGATCGTTTGGATGGTATGGAAAGGCGAAGTGGCTCAGCTTTCAAAAGCCAGCAGCCCTGCTGTACAGAAAGCCATCGATTCTCTTCTGAAGTTTGTAGTAATCGGCTGGGGTATCTATCCTCTGGGTTACCTGGTTGGTACTGCCGATGGACAGTGGTATGAGTTCTGCAAAAACTGGAACCTGAACATGGATATCATCTACAACATTGGTGATGCCGTGAACAAAATCGGTTTCGGTCTGGTAGTTTATGCCCTGAGCAGAAGCGAAGACTAATCCAAAATTGTATTTTACAAAGGGGTTCTGAATATTTCACGAACCCCTTTTTTTTAACCCATTAATTATGCAACAGTCCGCTATTCAGCATTGTGATTTTCTATTTGCCGGTGCCGGTGCTTCCGCCACGCTTCTTATGCTGCGCATGGAAAAAATGGGCCTGCTTGCCGGGAAAAAAGTAGTACTCGCAGATAATGATTTCACATCGCTCACCACCAAAACATTTTGCTTTTGGGCAAAACCCGGTGATGAAATTGTGCTGGATTGTAGAAACCTTATTCAGAAGCGATGGAGCTATCTTCGTATTGACAGAGGAGAAACCAAAGCCTTAAAACCTCTTGAATACCACTGCATACCCGGGGTGAACCTGCAGAAGGCAATGTTGTCTCTTGCGGAACGCAATCGGTGTGAAAAAGTAGAATCTTCGGTTTTGTCCATGGTTTCGGATGATGCGGGAGTTTTGGTTTCAACTTCCGGCGGGACCTATCATGCAGGGCATGTATTTGACAGTCGTCCATCCGGTTTTATGTCGCCTAAACCCAATGAATCTTCACTTTTCCAGTCCTTCATAGGATATGTGATTGAAACAGATCAACCGGTTATGAATACCGATGCTATGGACATGATGGATTTTGGGGTGGATCAGCAAGGTGCTACTCAGTTTATGTATGTGCTTCCCACCACAGCAAACAAAGCACTCGTAGAACTTACCCGTTTTGGCTCACAAACCATCAAAGCCGAGGAAGCTTCGCCACTGCTTGAAGACTACATAAAGAAGCATTTCGGTGAGTCACGTATCATCGAAACAGAAAGGGGCTGTATTCCCATGTGTTCTGCACCGCTGAGGGTGCACGAAATGAACCATGTGACCCGCCTGGGTGGAAGGGCCGGGGCCATCAAGCCGGGAACCGGCTATGCATTTAAAAATATGCATATGCAGGCCATTTACATAAGCAATTCTATCAAACAAAATCGCGCTATAGAGCCTCACGCATCGTCAGCCCGTTTTCGTTTCTATGACCGTCTGTTGTTGTGGATTCTAAGCCACAAGCCCGAGTTGGGCAAGCCGATTTTTCAGCAGTTGTTTAAAAGAAACAACACACCCCGGATCTTGCGTTTTCTGGATGAAAAAACGACGTTGCTTCAGGATATAAGCATATTGTCCAGCTTGCCATTTCGTCCATTTCTGGCCGCACTGAAGCAGGATTTAATGCACCATCCGCCTGCAGTTTCCAAATCTGCCATACTTTCGGTTGTTGCGGTATTGCTGTGGTTCTTTTATTCTATGTTTCCTGCCATTTTTATGCCCATGCAATGGTTTTTATTGTCTGCGGGGTTGCTTGCTGTGGGAATTCCCCACGGTGCTGTGGATCACTTGCTGGGTACAGGGAAAATTCACGCAAGGCCTGCGTGGGGCTTTATATTGAAATACCTGGGCATTATGTTGATTTATTTATTGCTCTGGCAAATGCTGCCTTCAGTAGCGCTTGTTATTTTTCTTTTGTATTCGGCATTCCATTTTGGTCAATCCGATATACAGGAATGGAAAATCAGGCGTTTTGCCAATCTTAAATCTTTAATCTGGGGTCTGATAATTTTAGATGTAATCCTTTTTTCGCATGGTGCGGAAGTATCCAACATTCTTCATGGTATGAATATAGAGCTTAATCAGATGCCCGGCGAATTTGTCTGTTATTTTTCATTGTTGACCGCCATATTGTGGGCGTTTTACGAGAAAAAAACTGCCATCTTATGGAGTGTATTCATGCTATTGATTGGAATGCATTTGCCGGTTCTTTCGGCATTTGGTCTGTATTTTATCGGTCAGCACAGTTTGAATGGCTGGTCGCATTTAAGGAAGGGTATGCAGGCCGGCAATAAAGAACTTTTTATGAAGGCACTGCCTTTTACGGTGGGTGCCATTTCTCTTTTGGCAGTTCTTCTATGTATGGCTGTTGCCAATATTCTTCCCTGGAAAGGTGAACAATGGATATCTGTTTTTTTCGTATTTCTCGCCTGCCTTAGTATGCCCCATGTTTGGGCAATGCATCGGTTTTATCAAAAGGGAAGTTAACAGTTCCTTCAATCTCTCTTGCATATTGTTTAAAATTAATCAATTTATAATTTGTTGTGTTTGGTTATGTCATTGAAATAGTGTAACTTCGTTAGAATAATCACTATCCATGTATGACACGTACCAATAACTATTTGCACGGATTACTTGTTTTGCTTGGATTATTCATCTTTACAGCAAAATCTTCAGCTCAGCAATCTGT
Organism: Bacteroidota bacterium; assembly: GCA_009918425.1. Lineage (GTDB taxonomy): Bacteria > Bacteroidota > Bacteroidia > NS11-12g > UBA955 > RGEC01. The sequence continues at coordinate 2,416 of RGEC01000122.1, read as the reverse complement.
GAATGGAGCACGGATTACCGTAATTCGCAATGCTGATGAAAGCCTGGCAAAGCGCCCTATGACAGTTTATATAGATGGCGTTAAAAGTTGTTTTCTTCCCAATTCGGCCTTCACAACATTTATTGTCAATGAGGGTGAGCACACTGTTTTTGCTGATTTGGGAAAGACAAAAAATATTAAAAGAAAGATAGCCGAAACCTCGCTTAGCATAAAAGTTTCTCCGCAGCAGGAATATTTTGTTTTGATGGTGGTGACCGATCCCAAAAAGCGCAATATTACTTTTACCCCCATCCTTCAAACCGGCGCCGCAAAACTCATGAAGGATTACCGCCAGTGGGAATGTAAGAAACCCTGACAGACAAGCAGTTTTATTTCTACGTATTTCAACGTTGACAATGCTGTCAACATTGACAGATTTTAAGTTGCCGTTCATCTGCGCATGAACTTTGTATCTCAATTTTTAAAAATCTCTATGAATCACACATTTTACAAAGAAGACGGAATCTGGTACATTGACTTGCCCGAATTTTTAAATGCCGGCCTTGGTACCAAAGCCAATCTGATGATGGTGGCCGGTGCAGACACCTTTTTGGATAGGGTATCCGGAAACGGACACCGTGTTCAGGTGGAAATCAACACCGACTCGTTAGCCCCGTTTGATTACCAACTGCAGAAAGTAAGAGACGGGCTGGACAAGGAATTGCTCGCCGATATTGGCCATGCCCCGGTGGATTACGGCGCCTATTACAATGTGCTGCAGATTAACCACGAACTGTGGCTTTGTCCTGTTACCGAGTACGTTTTTGGCGGCGGCTACCCTGAAGAAATTTTCATTAAGGTACTTGCTGTTGATTAAGTATGTAGTTAGGAGTTTAATGGTTTATTGGTCTAATGGTAAAAGCAAATTCCCATATTAAACCAATAAACTATTAAACCAATAGACCAATAAACGAATCAACCAATTAACCAATAAACAAACCAATCAACCATGTGCGAATTATTAGCCCTACACTTCAATCATAATATCAACCCCCGTTTTTCATTGCAAGGATTTCAGCAGCGCGCCCGTGTGCATAGCCACGGCTGGGGTCTGGCATGGTTCCCCGATGGGGAAGCCCAGATCATAAAAGAGCCCCGAAGTGCCGTGAGAAGTTCATTGTTTGAGGCCGTTTATGACGGCCCCTGGGTGAAAAGCAAAAATGTAATTTCCCACCTGCGCTATGCAACCCATGGCAGCCATGTACAGCAGAACACCCACCCTTTCATGCGCTACTATCAGGGAAAAAGTATAGTATTTGCCCACAACGGCGTATTGAACAACCATGAAACCCTTTCGCTTAATGGATATAAACCCGCAGGGCAAACCGATTCTGAACACGCTTTCTGTCACCTGCTGGGAGAAATGAAAAAACAGAAACTGCAATTGGATAAGCCCGAACATTATTCCAAGATGGAGGCTGTTTTGCAGCATATCAATAAACTCGGTAAATTCAACTGTATCTTCAGTGATGGTGTGCGTTTGTTTGCCTATCACACAGCCACTGCCGGCAATTCATTGCATTATGCCATTCGCAAGGCACCGTTTCATAAGGTATCTCTGGCTGATCTGGATGTAACCATAAACCTGGATGACGAAAAAAATCCGGATACCCGAGGGGTGGTTATTGCCACGGCAGCAATTACAGATAATGAAAACTGGGTACCTATGGCGAAAGGGAAGCTGTTGATTTTTAATGGTGGAAATTGTATTTTTGGAGAAATACGTTCTCATGACGCCTAAGCCCATCTTTGAAAAAATCTCCGACAGACTTAACTTTTTATTTCCGCCCAACAGCTTTGTATACATCAACCTGAGTCCGGATTCCAACGGGCGACTTGCAGGCGGTGTGCGATTTTCGCTATGTGAAAAGCTGGAGGCAGCAGGCATGTCACTGGCCTTTCCGCCGGATCTTGACAATGACATTCTGGATTTATCTCAGACAGATGAAGATTACTGGACCTACCATTTTCCGGGGTTAAAATCACTGCATCGCCGCAAGCAGGGCATTCTGGTGGGGGAATTGCTGCGCGGTGTGAACCTGCAGCTGGCCGGCCACCTGATTTTGCGAAAACTTAATATTGACGCAGTTCAAAACCACTATCTGCTCTATTTTGGGTATGAAGGTACCTGGTGTTGCTCGCACAGTGAATTTCAGACGGAAGAAGCCATGTGCACGCTGATGCTGCAAGTTGCCCAAAGCGGTATTCCGTCATTGCCCGAACCGAATTACCATACTAAAATTGATAACGAGTCGTTTAAAGCTGCGCCCGATATCGCTGAGACGCTGCGGATGGTGCTGGGTTGGGCCTGGACCTACGTGATTGTGGCCGAGCTGATTGGCGCCTCAAGCGGCATTGGGCACATGATCACCAAGCC